>NZ_JBNAIZ010000003.1:0-115925 GCF_052047875.1 Candidatus Pelagibacter sp. HIMB1521
GCATATCTCACTTATGAAACTAACAATATTAATACCAGTTTTTAATGAAAATAAAACAATACTAAAATTATTAGAGAAAGTAGAAAATCAAGTAAACTTAAAAAAACAAATAATTGTAATAGATGATTGTTCTAATGATAATTCTTACGATTTAATTTGTAACTTTAAATTTTTAAGTGATCATAAAATTTTAAAACATAAAAAAAATTTTGGTAAAGGAGAATGCATTAGAACAGCAAAAAAATTTGTAACTGGAGATATAGTGTTAATTCAAGACGCTGATTTAGAGTATGATCCTAATGATTATCATAAATTAGTTGCACCAATATTAAATAAACAGAGCAACGTAGTTTATGGCTCTAGAGTTCTTAATAAAAAAAGATACAGCAACAGTAATTTTATTTCATTAAGTAGAATTTTTTTTAATCATATTCTAACAATTTTTTCAAACATATTAAATAAACAAAATTTAACCGATGCTCATACTTGTTACAAAGTTTCTAGTGCTAAAATATTTAACAGCATTTCTTTAGAAGAAAAAGATTTTGCATTTTGTCCTGAATTTACTTGTAAAATAGCAAAGATTGGTGAAAAGATTGTAGAAGTGCCGGTAAGCTATGCTGGTAGATCTCACTTAGAGGGAAAAAAAATTAAAACAAAGGATGGTTTTAGAGCAATTTATACTTTAATTAAGTATAGGTTTTTTAATTAAATTTTAAATAAATGTTTACAATTTTTATCCCTTTGTATATAAATGCTACGCCTGGTGATTATTGCGAAAGTGTAATACCCGATCCCATTCCGAACTCGGAAGTCAAGACTTTCAGCGCTGATGGTACTTTGTCTTAAGACATGGAAGAGTAAGTCATTGCCAGGCTATTCTAAAATGAAAAATTTCATTGTTGTCACTGGTGGAGCCGGTTTTATTGGTTCTAACCTTGTGGAATATTTGTTAATTAAAACAAAATTTAAAATTATTAGTATAGATAATTATTCTTCTGGAAGTAAAAAAAATCATTTTAAAAATAACAGAGTTAAATATATTTTTGGTAATACGTCAGACATAAAAAAAATTCTCAAAAATTATAGAAAAAAAATTATTGCAATATTTCATTTTGGAGAGTTTGCGAGAATTTTTCAAAGTTTTAAAAAATTTGATGAATGTTATCAATCAAACTCACTTGGTTCAAAGGCAGTTTTTAAATTTTGTTTGGATAATAATATCAAACTTATCTACTCAGCAACTTCTGCAAGTTTAGGAAATAATGGAAATGATAAAAATTTATCTCCATATGCATTTACTAAATCAAAAAACTTAGAATTATTAGAAAATTTAAAAAAATGGTTTAATTTTAAATATGAAGTAATTTTTTTTTACAATGTTTATGGCCCAAGACAAATTAAAATTGGAAGTATGGCGACAGTCATTGGAATATTCGAACATCAATACTTAACCAAAAAACCTTTAACTGTTGTTAAACCTGGTAATCAGACTAGAAGATTTACTCATATAAATGATACAGTTAAAACTTGTTATGAAGCTTTTATAAAAAATAGGTGTAAATATTATAGTATCAGTAGCAAATATTCATATACAATATTAGAGGTTGCAAAAATGTTTAAGAGTAAAATTGTGATGTTAAAATCCAGAGAAGGAGAGAGATATGCCTCTGCATTGACCAAAATCTCCTCAAATAACAAAATAATTCAAAAATATGGAAAATTACAATTGAAACATTATGTAAGTTCCTTTATTAAGGTCCACTAAATTATGAAAATAAAAAGTTCGTTAAAATCAATTAAAAAAAGAGATTTAAACTCTAAGCTCGTACGAAGAAGAGGAAGAGTTTACGTAATAAACAAAACGAACCCAAAATTTAAAGCAAGACAGAAATAATTTTATGGACAATGAGAACCATAAAAATACTTGGAACAATTTTACTAAGTTTGTTTTATGGGGAACAGTTGCAGTAATTACGGTTTTAGTTTTAATGGCAATCTTTCTTTTATAATATTTTTATCTTAAAAATTATGAATTTAGCTTCAATTTCTGAAAACCACAATATTGAGAAGAGAGTAGCAATTACCCCAGAAATTGCAAAAAAATATATTAGTTTAGGATTTAATTTAACGTTAAAAAATAGTTATGGAAATCATTTAGGTTTTAATGATGAAGATTATAAAAATTTAGGAGTTAATTTTTCAGATAATGAACATGAAATAATTAAAAATTCTGAGATTGTTATTCAACTAGGATTACCAGATGATGAAAAGTTGTCATTATTTAGAGAAAAACAAACTTTGATTGGATCATTAAATGCTTTTTTAAACAAAGAAAAATTAGATAATTTAAAATCCAAAAAGATAAATTGTTTTTCATTAGACTTGCTACCAAGAATAACTAGAGCTCAATCAATGGATATTTTATCATCACAAGCTAACCTGGCTGGTTATAAAGCAGTAGTAGAAGCCTTCCAAGTTTATGAGAGAGCAATTCCAATGATGATGACTGCAGCTGGAACTATTCCCGCAGCAAAAGTATTAGTGGTTGGGGCTGGAGTTGCTGGATTGCAAGCTATCGCAACTGCAAAAAGAATGGGGGCAGTGGTATTTGCAACAGACGTAAGGATGGCCTCAAAAGAACAAGTTGAGAGTTTAGGTGGAAAATTTCTTACAGTTGAGGGATCTGAGGATCTAGAGACTGAAGGTGGTTATGCAAAAGAAGTATCAGATGATTTTAAAAAGAAACAAGAGCAATTACTCACGGAAACATTAAAAAAAATTGATATAATAATCTGTACAGCTTTAATCCCAGGCAGAGAAGCTCCAAAAATAATTAAAGAAGATATGTTTAAAAATTTACAACGAGGTTCTGTGATTTATGATTTAGCAGCAGTTCAAGGAGGAAACACTGCTTATACTGAAGTTGACAAAACTGTAGAAAAAAATGGTGTTAAAATTTTAGGGGAGGCAAATATACTAAACAAACTACCCGTATCAGCTTCCAATTTATATGCTAAAAATATGTTTAATTTCATTTCAAATTTATATGATAAAGAAAATAAGAAATTAGATATTAATTTAGAGGATGAAATAATAGAGAAAACACTTATTAAGTAGTAATATGGAAATAGATCCTTTTATATTCAGATTAAGCATATTTATTTTGTCAATATTTGTTGGATATTATGTTGTGTGGAGTGTAACACCTTCTTTACATACACCATTGATGTCAGTTACAAATGCAATATCTTCAGTAATTATCGTTGGTGCAATCATTGCTGCACTATCAGAAAGGCATGGGGTAGTTTTTTCTTCATCGAGTATTTACGGATTTTTAGCAATTATTTTAGCAGCAATAAATATTTTTGGTGGTTTTTTAGTAACTCAAAGAATGCTTGCAATGTATAAAAAAAAGAAAAAGGATAAATAATTAATGTCTGCAAATTTATCTGCAATTTTATATTTAGTATCAGGGGTATTGTTTATTTTAGCTTTAAGAGGATTGTCGTCTCCTGAAACTTCGAGACAAGGAAATCTATTTGGAATAGTTGGAATGGTAATTGCTGTGACAGTAACATTTCTTTCAGTTGGAAATTTTAGTTCTGGATTTATTTATGTTCTGATATTTTTGGCTATTGGTGGAATTATCGGTGCTTTCATAGCATATCGAATACCAATGACAGCAATGCCAGAATTGGTTGCTGGTTTTCACAGTTTAGTAGGTCTGGCAGCAGTATTTGTTGCAATCTCTGCTTTCATAAACCCAGCAGCTTTTAATCTTGGAACACCTGGAAATATCAAACTTGCAAGTTTAATTGAGATGGCAATAGGAGCAGCGGTTGGTGCAATTACTTTTTCTGGATCTGTTATAGCTTTTTTAAAATTACAAGGAATTATGTCAGGTGCGCCTATAACATTTAAAGGTCAACACTTATTAAATGCATTATTATTAGTATTAATTGTAATTTTAACAATTTATCTTTGCTCAACACAATCAGCTAATTTATTTTGGATATTAATAGCGGTATCTTTTTTAATTGGATTTTTAATCATTATTCCTATTGGTGGTGCAGACATGCCTGTTGTAATCTCAATGCTGAATTCTTACTCTGGTTGGGCTGCAGCAGGAATTGGATTTACTTTGGAAAACACAGCACTGATTATCACTGGTGCTTTAGTTGGATCATCAGGAGCAATACTTTCATATATTATGTGTAAAGGAATGAATAGATCATTCTTTAATGTTATATTAGGTGGTTTTGGTGCAACTGACCAAACAACAGGAGGTCAAAGTAAAGAACAAAGACCAGTAAAAAGTGGTAATGCAGATGATGCAGCCTTTTTAATGAAAAATGCTTCATCAGTTATAATTGTTCCAGGATATGGAATGGCAGTTGCGCAAGCTCAACATGCCCTTAGAGAAATGGTAGATACGTTAAAAAAAAATGATATTAAAGTTTCATATGCTATTCACCCAGTTGCAGGACGAATGCCTGGACACATGAATGTATTGTTGGCAGAAGCAAATGTGCCATATGATGAAGTATTTGAACTAGAGGAGATTAATAACGATTTTGCAAATGCAGATGTTGCATTTGTAATTGGTGCAAATGACGTTACTAATCCTGTAGCAAAAACAGATCCACAAAGCCCAATTTATGGAATGCCAGTTTTAGATGTAGAAAAATGTAAGTCAGTATTGTTTGTTAAAAGAAGTTTGTCCCCTGGATATGCAGGAATCGATAATGATTTATTTTATAAAGAAAATACATTGATGTTATTTGCGGATGCAAAAAAAATGACTGAAGATATTACAAAGAATTTATAGATTTAATGAATACAAAAATTTTTTGTGATATTGCAGATTTATCTTCAATTAAAAATTTTAATAAGAAACAAATTGTAAAAGGATTTACAACAAATCCAAGCTTAATGAGAAAAGCTGGAGCAAAAGATTACAAATCATACTCTAAACAAATACTTCAAGTTTGTAAAAATAAACCAATTTCATTTGAAGTATTTGCTGATGATCAAAAATCTATGATTAAACAAGGAAACGAAATAAATACTTGGGGAAAAAATGTATACGTTAAAGTTCCAGTAGTTAATTCAAAAAATAAATTTTCAGGAAAAGTTATTAAAGAGCTAAATAGTAAAAATATTAAGTTGAATATAACAGCTGTATACACAGCCAAACAAACTTCAAAGATACTTAAAGTAATAAACAAAAAAACAAATGTAATTATATCTATTTTTGCTGGAAGAGCAGGTGACACCGGCAAAGATCCAATTCCAGAATTTGTTAAAAGTATAAAATTAGCAAAGAAATTTAAAAATGTAGAAATTTTATGGGCTAGTGTGAGAGAACCATACAATTTTTTGCAAGCTAAACAATTGGGATGTCATATAATTACTATCCCACCAACCCTAATTGAAAAAATTGAAAAGTTCGGTAAGTCCTTTAATCAGCTAACTGTTGAAACAGTCAAAGCGTTTTTAATCGATAGCAAAAAATCTAATTTTAAGTTATAGCCAAATTGGTTGCGGGGGACGGATTTGAACCGCCGACCTTCAGGTTATGAGCCTGACGAGCTACCAGACTGCTCCACCCCGCGATATATTTAAATTCTATTCTTGAGTTTATTTAACTTTTTAACTCTTTTAATGTTTTCTTGAAGAATTCTTTTTTTCTTTTCAGAAGGTTTTTCGTAAGTATTTTTTAATTTAATAACTTTAAAGAAACCATCTCTTTGCAGTTTTCTTTTTAAAACTCTTAATGCTTGTTCAACATTATTATCTTTAACTTCTATTTTAATAACTACCTCCAAAAAAGTGGTTTGTTATCACTTTTATTAATTTATGTCTATTAGTTTTGTTCATTATAAGCTTGTTTGATTAACTTTAATTTGTTTTTCTTTTTCTTTTTTCTCTCTTTTAATTCTTCTTTCAGCTTTTTCTATTGCATCCATTAGGTCTTTTTGAGAAAACAAATTTAATGCTACAGGATCTTTAGGATTTAAATTATTGTAATTCCAGTAACTTTTATTTCTTATAGAAGTTACAGAATTTTTTGTAATTCCAACCAATTTAGCAATTTGTGAATCTTTTAAAATATTATGTTGTCTGATAAGCCATAAAGCAGAATCTGGCTTGTCTTGTCTTTTCGAAAGAGGGATATATTTTTTTATTTTCTTTTCATCATTTGAAATCTCAATATCACTGCTTTTGATTTGTAGCGGTCTATTCTCATCTTTAGATGATAATTCTATTTCTTCTCTTGAAAGTTGTCCTGAAATAATTGGATTATAAGCTTTAATCCCTTTTGCAACCTCTCCATCAGCAATACCTTGTATCTCTACTTCGTGTAGCTTACAGAAATCAGCAATCTGTTTAAATGTTAGAGTTGTATTTTCAACTAACCAAACGGCAGTAGCCATTGGCATTAGAGGCGCATTTGACATTTAATTTTTCTTTTCTGATTTAAAATTTTGAAATTTTTTGTTAAATTTACTTATTCGACCTTTATCCATTAATTTCTGTTTGCCACCCGTCCACGCAGCATGCGATTTTGGATCAATTTCAAGCTTAAGCAAATCTCCTTCAGCACCCCAAGTTGATTTTGTTTCAAATTGAGTACCGTCAGTCATTTCTACTTTAATAGTATGATAGTTTGGATGAATATTTTTTTTCATGCGGAGACTTATAGCAAAAGAAATTTTTAAAACAATTAAAAGTTAACTAATTTTTCAAGCATTTTATCGTTAATTGCACTACTTGAGGCCCTGATATCAATATTTTTTATATCAAATTTGTTAATTTCGTTAACTATTCCACCAGCCTCTTCAACCATTAAAGCACCAGCTGCCACATCCCAAATATTAATTTTATTATGAAAAAAACCATCAAGTCTTCCAGAGGCTACATATGCAAGATCAAGCGCTGCACATCCGCTACATCTCATATTTAGATCACTAAATTTTGTACCTTCATGATTACTTGAGAACAAACAATCTTCAGTAGAATTTTTTTTTGACACTCTTAGTCTTTGATTGTTCAAGTATGCTCCCTTATTTCTTTCAGAAAAAAACATCTCATCTTTTATTGGATCAAAAATTAATCCACTTATAACTTCTTTGTTAGACATGTGCGCAATACAAATTGCAAAGTGAGGAATACCGTGAAGGAAATTAGTTGTTCCATCTATTGGATCTATAATCCAAAAATTTTCTTTGTCTTTATTATTTATCTTGCCAGTTTCCTCTGTAATAAATGAGTAATTTTTTTTTGATTTAGATAACTCTTCTATTAAAATTTTTTCTACATTTTTATCTGTTTTTGTAACAAAATCATAAGGGCCCTTTTTAGAAACTTGTAATTTTTCCACTTCGCCAAAATCTCTGATTACAGATTTAGAAGCTTTTTCAGCAGCCTTTATCATCAAGTTGAGATTTGAAGATATTGATATCATTTTAAATCTTTTTAACGTATTCTAAATTTCGAGTATCAACAATTACCTCGTCACCTGCCTCTATAAACGGTGGAACTTGAATATTTAACCCATTATCTAAGGTTGCAGGTTTATAAGATGAAGATACAGTTTGACCTTTTAATGCTGCATCAGTGGTTTCTATTTTACACTGTACCTGATTTGGTAATTCAACTGAAATTGGATTTTCATTATAAAAACTTACAGATACTTCAAGATTTTCAGTTAATAATTTACCTTGTTCTCCAATAATTTCTTTTTTAATTTCAATCTGTTCAAAAGTTTTTGGTTCCATAAAAAAATAATTAGCATCATCTTCATACATATAATTATATTTATTCTCATCTAGTGATGCTTTTTCTACAGTTTCACTAGATCTAAATCTTTCATTTAGCTTGGTATTTTTACCAACACTTTTCATTTCAACTTGTGCAAACGCGCCACCTTTTCCAGGTTTTACATGTTGTGTTTTTAGAACTTGCCAAAGATCATTTTTATATTCCAAAAGCATCCCAACTCTAATTTCACTTGCATTTATTTTCATATTAAACTTTCTATAGCTTCTTTAGGTTTGTATTTTTTATTATTCCAAATGTAGCCTGAGATAGCTAAAAAATTTGCATTGTTCAATAAAAGTTTTTTATAGTTTTCATTTGTTATTCCACCTATAGCTACGATGGGAATATTTGTTAATTTTTTTACTTTATTCAAAGTTTTTATATTAGCCCTGTATTTAGCTTTTTTTGTTTTAGTTGGAAAAAAAGCACCAAACGCAATGTAATTAGCTCTATTTTTAATTGCTTCTTTTGCAATTTTAATTGAGTTGTGACATGTTATTCCAATAATTTTATTTCCAATTATTTTTTTGGCTTCTTTAATATTCATATCTTTTTGCCCTAAATGACATCCATCAGCATCTAATTTTTTTGCAAGAATTGGGTCATCATTAACAATAAATTTTACATTATTTTTTTTGCATAATTGTCTGATCTTTTTTCCTACCAAAAATTTTTTTTCAAATGAGTATTTTTTAAATCTCATTTGAAAAAAACTTATTTTACTTGATTTCAATACCTCATTCAGCATCTTGTAAAAATTCTTAGTTATTTTATTTGGAGAGATAAGATAAATAAATTTTTTTTTATTTATTCTCAAGATCGTTTGTCCATTTTCCTTGAGCAGCTAAAGTACACATTCTTGTTCTATGGTTAAATACATTCTGTGTTTCGGTGATTTTAGTTGTATCTTTAGACCAAAATTTAAGAGCACTTTGTTGTAAAGCTCTACCATATGAATAGGTCATTATAAAATTTGTACTATTGTTTTTGCTAATTAAATTGAGATTTTCTGTTGCTTCTACTTCGGATTGACCTCCAGACAAGAAAGCAATTCCTGGTACTTCTGTAGGTACTGAATTTTTAAGACATTCAATTGTTTTGTCTGAAACTTCTTCATTAGAGATTTTGTTTTTTGAATTACTTCCAGCTAAAATCATATTTGGTTTTAATATGATACCTGATAAATCAATTTTATGCATAATTAATTCCTCAAAACATTTTTTTATAACTTCTGAAGTTTTTTCCAAACACTCATCAGCTGAATGATCACCATCCATCAAAACCTCTGGTTCTACTATAGGAACCATCCCACTTTCTTGAACTAATGCAGCATATCTTGCAAGTGCATGAGCATTCGAATGAATTGCAAGCTTGCTAGGATATTTATTGCTTATCGAATAAACACCTCTCCATTTTGTAAATCTTGCACCAAGTTCATAGTATTTTTTTAATCTTTCTCGAAGTCCATCTAGCCCCTCAGTAATCTTTTCTTCTGGAGAATTTGCTAAATTTTTTGCACCTGTATCTACTTTAATTCCTGGGATTGCTCCACTAGCAGAGATTAATTCAGGAATTGATTTACCTAAACTTGAAATTTGGTTTATTGTTTCATCGTATAAGATCACACCACCGATACAATCTTTCATACTTTCTGAACTAAAAAGAGTTTCTCTAAAAGCGAGTCTGTTTTTTGGTGTAGATTCAACATTAACAGCCTCAAGTCTTTTCGTCATAGTTCCGTTACTTTCATCTGCCGCAAGTATTCCTTTGCCATTCGAAAGTATTTTAAGAGCTATTTTATTTAGTTCTGACATATCAATTTAAGGCGCTTATACCAGGCAGTTCTTTTCCTTCAAGATATTCCAAAAATGCTCCACCTGCAGTTGAAACAAAATTAAATTCTTTAGCAGCATTTAAAGAATTAATTAATGAAACGGTATCTCCACCACCTACAACAGAGTAAATCTTATCTTCTTTATTTTTTTCAACTATTTTTTTTGCAATAGCAGTACTTCCATTAGCAAAATTAGGATTTTCAAAATATCCAGCAGGACCGTTCCATAATATGGTGTTTGTATTATCAATAATATTACATATACTTTCAACAGTTTTTGGACCTATATCCAAAATCATTTCATCTAATTTAATTTGATTCAATTCTTTAATTTCAGGCTGACCATTTAAATCATTTGCCACGATTACATCTTCTGGAAAAATTATATTACAATTTTTTTCTTTTGAATATGAGAGTATTTTATTAACTATAGAATTAACATTTTCTTCCTTAAGAGATTTTCCAATGTTGTATCCATTGTGTTCAATTAAGTTATTCGCCATTGCACCCACAATTACTATGTTATTAAATTTTGGAATTAAATTTTTAATAATATTAATTTTAGTAGAAATTTTAGATCCTCCAATTATGCACGTAACAGGTTTAATTATATTAGATGTAATTTTTTTTAATGCACCAATCTCTAAATCTAGTTGTAATCCTGAAAAAGACGGTAAAAATTTTGAAATTTCACAAACAGATGCATGCGCTCTATGAGAACATGAAAAAGCATCATTTACATAAATATTACCTAAATTTGCCAAATGTTTTGCAAAATTAGCATCATTTTTTTCCTCTTCTGGATAAAATCTAATATTTTCAATTAATAAAATTTTTTCATTAAAATTATCAAGCATATCTTTTTTTATTTCATAAATATTTTTTTCGATAAGTTTTATTTTTTCATTTAATTTTTTTTCTATATCTTTTTGAATTGGTTTTAACGAAAGATCTTTAATTACTTTTCCTTTAGGTCGACCAACGTGAGATAAGATAACTATTTTTGAATTTTGCTTTAATAAAAATTCGATTGTTGGAAGAACTTTGTCAATTCTAGTTGTATCAGTTATCTCACCATTGTTAAGAGGGACATTTAAATCCAATCTTAAAATTACTATTTTACCTTGTAGGTTGGTTAGTTTGGAAATACTTTGCATTAAGAATTTTGATGAATAAATTCTGCAATATCACACATACGATTTGAAAAACCCCATTCATTATCATACCAGGCTGAAATTTTACCCATATTGTCTCCAACAACATTGGTAAGGGATCCATCAACAATCGCAGATGCTGGGTTATGATTAAAATCTATTGATACTAACTTTTCATGAGTGATTTCTAATACATTTTTAAGATTATTTTTTGATGCTAGTTTAAATGATTTATTTATATTTTCTTTGTTGATATTTTTTTTTGTACAGAAAACTAATTCTACAAGTGAAACATTTGGGGTAGGTACTCTCATTGCAACTCCCTCTAATTTACCTTTCAAGCTAGGAATTATTTCACCAATTGCTTTTGATGCACCAGTAGATGTTGGGACAATTGATTGACTTGCTGATCTCGCTCTTCTTGGGTCTTTATGAGAATTATCTAGAATTCTCTGATCACTTGTAAATGCATGGATAGTGGTCATAAACCCTTTTTCAATTTCAAAATTTTCATTTAGTGTGTGTATAACTGGAGCCAAACAGTTTGTGGTGCATGATGCAGCTGAGATTATTTGGTCCTTACTGGTTATATCTTTTTCATTTACACCAAATACAATTGTTTTATCTGCGTCTTTACATGGTGCAGATACTATTACTTTTTTTGCTCCATTTTTAACATGAGCTAAAAGTTTTTCTTTAGAATTAAATTTTCCTGTACACTCAAAAACATAATCAACATCGAATTTTTTCCAGTCTATGTTTTCAATACTAGACTCCTGTGAAAATGTAATTTTTTCGTTATTTATTATTAAGTGATTTTCATCAAAATCTAAATCAGCGTCAAATCTACCATGAATTGAGTCATATTTTATTAAAGTACAAGTAATCTCAGAATTTGATCTATTGTTTATGTGTTGTATTTTTATTTTTTTATCTTGGCTTTCTATAATTGATCGAACTACCATTCGACCAATTCTACCCATTCCATTAATTCCAACTTTAATTGTCATAATTAATTTTTAATTAAATTTTTTATTTTGTTAGTTATATTTTCTTTTGTTAGCCCAAAATATTTATAAATTTCTTTAAATGGTGCACTTTTACCAAATTCATTAATTCCAAAATTTTTTCCATTTTCACCAACATACTTTTTCCAACAATCACTTGAACCAGCTTCTATAGAGATTTTATTTTTGGTTTCATTTAGTATTTTATTTCTATAAGTTTTACTTTGTTTATCAAAAAGCTCCATACAAGGTACTGAAATAACTTTAGAATAAATTTTATCTTTAGCAAGTTTATGGCTAGCCTCGATTGCAAGATTTACTTCTGAACCACTTGCCAAAATTGTTAATTTAATTTTCTTATTTGTTCTAAGCACCTCATAAGCACCAAGTGAACATTTATTATTTGAATAATATTTCTTTCTGATTGGATCTAAATTTTGTCTTGTAAGTGACAGCACACTTGGAGTATTTGTAGTTTTTAATGCATGCTCCCAGCATTCAATTGTTTCAATTCTATCTGCAGGTCTAAAGACATTTAGGTTTGGAATTGATCTTAAACCAGATAATTGCTCAATTGGTTGATGTGTTGGCCCATCTTCACCTAAACCAATTGAATCATGTGTCATCACATAAATAACTCTTTGTTGCATTAGAGCTGACAATCTTATCGATGGTTTGCAGTAATCAGAAAAAATTAAAAAAGTTCCACCATAAGGAATAAAACTGCTATGGAGTGCTATTCCATTCATGACCCCACTCATTGCATGTTCCCTGACACCATAGTGAATATAATTTCCCTCAAAATTTCCTGGTGTAATAATTTTATGTTTTTTTGTTTTTGTATTGTTAGATCCTGCCAAATCTGCAGAACCCCCAATAAGGTTATTATTTGAATTGGTTAATGCGCTTAAAGTTAACTCAGAACATTTTCTTGTTGCTAAGGATTTAGGTTCTTTAATTGCGAGTTTCTTTTCTGAATTTAAAATATTTTTAAAATTATTATTTTTGATTAGATTTAATTTTTTACTTTGTTTTTTAATTAATTTGTTCCATTTTTTTTCATTTAATTGACCTTTGATTCCTATAGCTCTCCATTTGTTTAATAACTTATTTGGAATCTCAAACGGTTTATATTTCCATTTAAGTGCTTTTCTTACTAATTTAATTTCATCTAATCCCAAAGGACTACCATGTGAAGAGGATTTGCCAGACTTATTTGGAGAACCATATCCAATTTTTGTTTTACAAGAAATTACTGTGGGTTTTTTTGCATTTTGAACTCTTTTTAAAGCTCTGTAAATTTGATTTTCATTATGACCATCAATTAATATGTAATCCCATCCATAGCTTTCAAATCTTTTTTTAAAATTGTCTGATACAGCAAGACTTGTTGGACCATCTATTGAAATATTATTATTATCGAAAAGCATCACCAAATTTTTTAATTTTAAGTGACCAGCTAAACTCATTGCTTCGTGACTAATACCTTCCATCAAGCAACCATCGCCAGCTAGAACATAAGTTTTGTGATTAATTAGATTTTTACCTAATTTTTTTTTGAGGATTTCTTCAGCTATTGCAAATCCAACTGCATTAGCTATTCCTTGTCCAAGTGGCCCAGTAGTTGTTTCAATTCCAGTTTTTGGATGATACTCTGGATGACCTGCGCAAATAGAGTTTAGTTGTCTAAACTTTTTGATCGAATTTAAAGAAATACTTTTATAACCAGTTAAGTATAATAAAGAATAAAGAAGCATTGAGCCATGTCCGGCTGATAAAACAAACCTATCTCTATTTATCCAATTTGGATTTTGCGGATTGAATTTTAAAAAATACCTAAAAAGTACCGTTGCAACGTCCGCCATACCCATTGGCATCCCAGGGTGACCAGAATTAGCTTTTTGAACTGCATCAATAGATAAAAATCTGATACAATTTGCTAAATCGTTATGTATTTTACTCAAAATTATCCTGACTAGACTAAGAAGATTCTATTTAATATTATAAGTATATATATATGAATTCTATAAACGAAAAAGAAAAAAAACTTAATATAGCTTTAGAGAAATTAAAAAATTTAAATCTAACTAAGCCGGTTTTGGAAAATAATATTGAAAATCTCAACTTACAAAAAAATCAATTAGAGATTGAAAAAAACGAGTTAGAAAAAAAATATAAAGAGCTAATAGATCAGAACGAAATTTTGTCCAAAAGATTAGACGAGTTTAGAAGTAAAGAAAAGGCAGAAGAAAGAAAACAAATAGAGTTCTCTGAAAAAATTGATGAATTAAATCAAGAAACAGATACTTTGTTGGAAGAGGTTGATAAATGGCAAATGTAAGTATCAAATTCAATAATAAAGAGTTTTTACTATCTTGTGATGATGGACAAGAAGAACATTTAGAGGAATTGTTAATTCAAATAAATCAAAAATTTAATCATTTAAAAAACGATCTTGGCAATTTAGGAGAGAATAAACTCTTATTAATTACAGCAGTTAAAATAATGGATGAATACTACGAAACAAAAAAGAAAGTTGAACAAAAGAAACAAGAATTAAAAGATTTATCAAATAAATTTAAAGAATTAAAAACTCTAATTTATGAATATAAAGATAAAAAAGAAGAAGAAATAAAAGAGTTAAATTTAAATCATGACAAATTAAAAATCGAGATTGAAACTAATCAAAAAAAATATGAAGATTTAATTGATACTGCTGCAGAGAAAATTTCAAGTTTTGTTGAAAAAGCGAAACAAGAAAATTTATCTCAATAAATTTGTGAATAAATCTAAATTAAGAAGAAAGATAACATTACTTAGAAAAAAAAATTTTGAAGAAAATTTGAAAATCAATTCTTTAAAATTAATTAAATTTCTAAGGGATAATAAGCTTAAAACAAAAATTGTTGGAGGATATTATCCATGCAATCATGAAATAGATGATTTAGAGGTTTTAAATTTATTTAGTAAAAATAAAAAAACTACCTCTCTACCGATAATCAAGAAAAATAACCAAATGGACTTTTATGAATGGTCCAAAGATAATCCATTAAAGATAAACAAATACGGGATTATTGAACCATTGTCTCAAAAGAAAGTTTATCCAGATATATTATTAGTCCCACTATTAGCTTTTGATAAACATTTTAACCGTTTAGGTTATGGAGGTGGTTTTTATGATCGTTATATTGAAAAAATTGAAATTAAAAAAAAGGTATTTAAAGTAGGATTTGCCTTTTCTTTTCAAGAATTAAAAGAAGTACCAGTTAATAATTATGATAAGAAGCTTGATTTAATAATTACTGAAAGAGGTTTAATATTTTGAGAATTTTATTTTTAGGCGATGTTGTTGGTATTTCGGGGTGCTCTAAACTTACAAGCAGCTTACTTAGTGAAATTAAAACAAAAAAAATTGATTTTGTTATTGCTAATGGTGAAAATGCTGCAGCTCAAGGGGTTGGTTTGACGGAGGAAATTTGTAAAGATTTCTATAACTGTGGTGTTAACGTAATAACAACTGGTAATCATGTATGGGATCAAAAAGAAATCATGAAGTACATAGAAAAAGAAGAGAGATTGTTACGTCCTAAAAACCTTTTTGAACCTGCACCGGGCCGAGGATTTCAAATTTTCAAAACTGATAAAAATATTAGAATCGGTGTACTTAACCTTATGGGTAATGTTTTTATGAAAAAGTGTGAAGATGTTTTTGAAACTTCAAAAAAATTTTTAAGTGAATTCAATTTAAAAGATGACTACGATTTATTAGTAGTTGATTTTCATGGTGAAATTACTAGTGAGAAAAATGCTATAGGTCATTTTTTTGATGGTCATGCAACGTTAGTTGTTGGAACTCACACTCATATTCCAACTAATGATGCAAGAATACTAAACAATGGTACTGGATACCAGACAGACGCTGGTATGTGTGGGGATTATGACTCTGTAATTGGGATGGACAAGGAAAATTCCTTAAACAGATTTCTAAAAAAAGACTCGGTCAAACATTTTCCAGCAGTTGGGGAAGGGACTTTGTCTGGTGTTATTGTTGATTGTGATATAAATACTGGTTTAGCTAAAAACATTAATAGTTATATATTTGGAGATAAACTAAAAAATATTTAATTTATATATGGCAGGTCATTCTCATTGGGCAGGTATTAAACATAAAAAAGGAAAAGCTGATAAGCAACGTTCAAAAATTTTTTCAAAGTTGTCTAAAGAAATTACTGTTGCTGCAAAGCTCGGAGACAAAGATCCTGCAATGAACCCAAGATTAAGATCAGCAGTACAAGCTGCAAGAACAGCAAATATGCCAAAAGATAATATAGAAAGAGCAATTGATAAATCTTCTGCTGCATCTGGTGCAAATTTTGAAAATTTGAGATATGAAGGATTTGGACCAAACAAAATTGCTGTAATTGTTGAAACTTTAACTGATAATAAAAATAGAACAGCTTCCAATGTGAGAACCATTTTTCAAAAATCTGGTGGAAGTTTAGGTACGCAAGGATCAGCATCTCATAACTTTAAACAACTTGGGATAATAAAGATTGATAAAAATGAAATATCAGAAGACAAAATTTTTGAATTGGCTATAGAAGCTGGTGCAGAGGAATGTATTTCTCACAATGAATTTCATGAAGTTCAATGTGTTTCAAATGAAATTTATAATGTTAAAAAAAATTTAGAAAATACAATTGCAAATTTTATTTCCACAGAGATTGAGTGGGTGCCAATCAATAGTGTTGATATTCAAAATGATGAAAAAGAGAGTGTGATTGAGTTTTTAGAAAATCTAGAAGATGACGATGATGTCCAGAACGTTTTTTCAAACGTAAATTTGGGAAATATTTAATGTTAATAATAGGAATTGATCCAGGAATATCAGGATCTATATGTTTTTTAGAGGATGGAATAATTAAAGATGTGCTTGAGATGCCAACAATGACTGAAGGGAAAAAAAATAAAAAGCAAGTTAATGGATCTCAAATATATAATGAAATTTCTTTTAGAATAAAAACATATGAAAAAAAAAATATTAAAGTTGTTATAGAACAAGTTTCAGCTATGCCAGGTCAAGGTGTAACTAGTATGTTTAATTTTGGTCAATCTTTTGGAATTTTAAAAGGTATTTGCAGTGCAATGCAATTACCAATTTATTTTGTAAGACCTGCAAAATGGAAAAAATATTTTAATTTAATTAATTCAGAAAAGGATGCTAGCAGGACAAGAGCTATTGAAATATTTCCTTATTTTTCGTCAAATTTATCTAAAAAAAAAGACTCCAATAAAGCTGATGCAATTCTGATAGCTAGTTATTTTCATGAAACATACAAAAATGACTAATCTTTAAAATTATATAGTCAAATTCATGACACAATTAAGTGTGATGAGTGATTATGGAAGCAGACATAGCCGCAAATGCATTAGACTTAGGAACAAATACAGATTTTTCACTTCTAAGTTTATTTTTAAAAGCAGACATAATTGTTAAAGCAGTAATGATTAGCTTAATATTTTGCTCAGTATACTCATGGGCGGTGATTATAGAAAAATATAGACTTTTTAAAAAAATAAATAAATCGTCAGAAGAATTTGAAGAAAAATTTTGGAACTCTAAATCTGCTGAAAATTTTTATAACAGTTTACCAAATAATTTAGAAGACCCAATGTCTTTGGTATTCCAAAATGCTATGGAAAACTTACTTAAGAAAAAATCAAAAACAAATATAAGTGAAAGAATGACTGCGTTCCTTGAGGGAGGAATAGAAAAGGAAATGTCAAAAATTGAAAAGGGATTTACATTTTTAGCAACTGTAGGTTCAACTGCTCCATTTATTGGATTATTTGGGACTGTTTGGGGTATTATGAATTCTTTTCAATCAATTGCAATTTCAAGAAATACTAGTCTTGCAATAGTTGCACCTGGTATTGCAGAAGCATTATTCGCAACTGCATTAGGACTGTTAGCTGCGATACCTGCTGTAGTTGCTTACAATAAATTTAATACAGACGCAAAAAAATATTCAGAAAAATTAGAGAATTTTTCAAAAAGATTTTTAACAATAATTTAAATGGCTTTTAAATTAAATCGCTCATCAAAAGAACCAATGAGTGAGATTAACGTAACACCTTTTGTTGATGTGATGTTGGTTCTATTAATTATATTCATGGTCACTGCACCGCTTTTAACAGTAGGTGTTCAGGTTGATCTACCTGAGAGTTCAGCAGATTCTTTGCCTGAGGAAACAGAACCTTTAACACTTTCTATTAATGCGAAAGGTGAAATTTTTATTCAAGAATCAAAAGTAGAGTATGACAATATAATTGCTAAAGTTTTAGCTGTTTCAAAAAATAGAACTGACACAAGAATTTATGTAAGAGGTGATAAAACGATAAACTATGGAAGAGTTTTAGAGATAATGGGTTTATTATCTGGATCTGGTTTTACAAAGGTTGCGCTAATCTCTGAGCCCCTTAAACAAAGGTAGTTACAGTGAAGAGTAGTAGTATCGCTATATCCTCAGCTTTACATATATCATTAGTTGTTCTTACAGCTTTAAGTTTGCCTTTTCTCTCAAAAAAACCCATTGATATTCCACCCATAGTCTCTGTTGAATTAATTCAAATAACAGAAGAAACAAATATTCCTTTTGCGCCTAAAGCAAAAAAAATTATTGAAAAAGTAAAAGAAAAAGAAAAAAAACTGGTTTCAGAACAAGCTCCACCGAAAAAAGTAAAAAAAACCAAAACTAAGACTGTTGTCTCAGAGAAAAAAAACAAAACGATAGAAAAACAAAATCCTGAAGCTGTCCCTTTGCCAGATAAAGAGGTAAAAAAATTAAAGACCAAAGAGGAAAAAAAACAAAATCCAGAAAAAGTGGATAATGAAGTAAAGCAAGTATCTGAGTTTGAAAAAAAAGATTTATTTGATCCAAACAATATTGCAGCATTAATAGATAAATCAAAAGAAGAAACAGCAGAAAAAGTGAAAACCAATAATGATGTTACTCAAGATCAAGTGAGAAACATTGAAAACTCTAAACTAACTTTAAGTGAGGAAGATGCTTTAAAGGCCCAAATATTTGGTTGTTGGAGCATACCTTTAGGTTTGCCTTATGATGAAAATTTACTAGTTAGAATAAAGTTAAAGCTTAAACCAGATGGTTCAGTCACCAAAACTGAGATTTTAGATCATGCTAGAATGAATAAACCTGGACAAGGTTTTTATAAAGTCTTAGCAGAAAGTGCCTTAAGAGCAGTAAGATTATGTCAACCTTTGAGAGTTCCAGCTTCTGGTTACGAGAGATGGAAAGAATTACAATTAAATTTTGATGCAAGAGAGATGTTAGGAGGTTAGTATAAAGAATTTATGATTAAAAAATTTATAATTTTCATTTTTGTTTTTTTTCCATTAAAAGCTTTAGCGTTAATTGAAGTTGATATTACAAGGGGAAATTTAAACCCTCTTCCACTTGCAGTCTCACCACTATCAATAGATGAAACGTCTAGAAAAAATTTTGAGCAAATTTTAGATAAAGAGAACATTGGATCTGAAATATCATTAATTGTTGAAAATAATTTAAGAACTTCAGGTTTATTTAATCCTTTGGATAAAAAAGCATTTTTACAAGCTCCAGATATAGCAAATTTAAAACCAAGATTTGAGGATTGGAATTTAATTAAAGCTCAAGCTCTTATCACCGGTAAAGTAAATTTTATTAATGATAAATTAAGAGTTGAGTTTAGACTTTGGGATGTGCTTGCTGCAAAAGAGATGATGGCTTTAGCATTTACAACTGTACCAACAAATTGGAGAAGAGTTGGCCATATAATATCAGATAAAGTATATGAGAGGTTAACAGGAGAAAAAGGGTATTTTGATACAAGAATAATTTATGTAGCTGAAGAAGGACCAAAAACACAAAGAATAAAAAAATTAGCTATCATGGATCAAGATGGTGCAAATAACAAATTTCTAACTTTAGGAAATGAGCTTGTACTTACTCCACGATTTAACCCTGCTAGCCAAATGGTTACTTATCTATCTTATTTTAAAAATATGCCACGTGTTTATCTTTTAGATATTGAAACCGGAACACAGGAAGTAGTTGGAGATTTTCCTGGAATGACATTTGCTCCTAGATTTTCACCTGATGGTAAAAAAATAATCATGAGTTTCGCAAAAGATGGAAAATCAGATATTTATACAATGAATTTAGAAACTCGATTAGTAGAGAGAATAACAAATCATCCTTCAATTGATACATCACCTTCTTATTCTCCAGATGGAAAATATATAACTTTTAACTCTGACAGAAGTGGTTACCAACAAATTTATGTCATGAAAAATGATGGAAGTGACGTGAAAAGAATTTCTTTTGGTAATGGTTTGTACGGAACACCAGTTTGGTCTCCTAGAGGTGATTTAATTGCATTTACAAAATTACATAAAGGAAAATTTTATATTGGAGTGATGAGAACGGATGGAACTGGTGAAAGATTGTTAACAGAAAACTATTATCAAGAGGCCCCATCTTGGTCACCCAATGGAAGAGTTTTGATATTTTATAGAGAAACAAAAACTAATTCTAAAGGCGAAGGTTTTTCTGCTAAATTATGGTCTATTGATTTAACTGGTTATAATGAAAGATTGATAACAACTGAGACGGACGCATCTGACCCATCTTGGTCGTCTTTATTAAGTAATTAATATCATTTTATCTTTAAATACGATGAAATTTCTTGATTTTTTGGGTTGAAACATCTAATTAGTTGTGAAAAAAATAGTATTTGAAAAAGCAGCAAGGAGCAAATTAATGAGATTAAACAAAATTTTCAAAAACACGTTATTAGTTATTTCTGCTGGAATAATCTTAACAGCGTGTGCAACAAAAAAAGAGGTAGCTGTAGAGGCGCCAAAAGAAGAAACTAAAAAAGAAGAAGTAACTAAAATTGAAAAAATTGCAGGTCAAATGCAAGGAGACGTTTACGTAGGAACAGATAGCGTAAAATATTTAGCAGATGGTGTTGCTGATAGAGTGTTCTTTGCAACTAACGAATCTATATTAACTACAGCTTCAAGAGAAACTTTAAGAGCTCAAGCTGCTTGGTTAAGAGAAAATTCTAACATCACTGTAGTTTTAGAAGGTCATGCAGATGAAAGAGGAACAAGAGAATATAACTTAGCACTTGGAGAAAGAAGAGCTAACGCTGCAAAAGATTATCTAATGACTTATGGTGTTTCATCAGACAGAATTACTGTAATCAGTTATGGTAAAGAAAGACCTGTTGACTCAGGATCAAATCCTTTAGCATGGTCTAAAAACAGAAGATCAGTTACTGTTAAAGCAAACTAAAGAATTTTTAAAAAAGACCCTAAAATTAAAAACTTTTAGGGTCTTTTTTTTGCCTTTTTATAATCATATAAAAATTTAATGAGATCACTTTTTAGATCAACATTATTTAATTTAATAATAATATTAAATTTCTTTTTTTCGGGAATTGCTTACTCAGATAACCATAATATTTATGAAATTTTAGATTTAATTAAAAAAGATTTAAAAACTCTTGAAAGAGCCGTTTACTCAGGATCAATAGAAATAGAAAGTACAACAAATAATCAATCAGTATCAAGTCTTGATAATAATTCTGAGGATGTCTTAACTAGACATTTGTTAAAGTTATCAGAGGTAGAGGAGCAGTTTAGAGAACTTACTAATAAATTTGAGGAAATTAATTTTAAGCTTGATAAACTTTCGAACAGAGTATCCAAGCTACAGTCTGATAATCAGATAAGGTTTCAAGATATAGAAAATGATTTAAGTTCTGTTAATGTAATTGATAGCAGTCAACAACTCAGTTCTGCGCCTAAAATTGAGAAGCAAATTCTTCCTGGAAGCTCGCAGCCTCAGGACTTAGGTACAATTTCTTATAAAGATATGGAAACTTCAGAGGAGAATCAACAGATTCAATCGGTTGATACTACAGCTTCTATTGTAGAAGAAACTTTTCAAGCTGAAGATAAAATTTTACCAATAGATTTAACTCCAAAAGAACAATATGAATTTGCAACAAGTTTCTTAAAAGTTGGAGATTACAGTACAGCAGAAAGAGCTTTTAGAGAATTTGTGTTATCAAATCCTGAAGATGAATTAGCAGGTAGTGCTCAATATTGGTATGCAGAAACTTTCAGAATAAGACAACTTTATACTGATGCTGCTTCAGCTTATCTCGAAGGATATCAAAAATATCCAAAAGGAAAGAAAGCTCCAATAAATTTATTAAAACTTGGAGTTTCAATGGTTCAAATTGGTGAAAAAGATCAAGGCTGTAAGATGATTAATGGTGTAGAGTTGCAGTATCCAAACGCAAATCAGTCTGTAATACAAAAAGCAAAATATGAGTCTAAAAAATTTGAATGCGTCAAGCAAGATTCATAAACAACTTCTTAATAAGCTAAGAGATAAAAGAATTTATAAAATCTATAGTAAATTTGAAAATAATTTAAATTTAAATAACGATTTTACAGTTGCTGTGTCAGGTGGCCCTGATAGTCTTGCTTTAGCTTTTTTTTCAAAAATTTATTCAATTAAAAAATCTTTAAAAATTAAATACTTTCTAGTTGACCATAAATTGAGAAATAATTCATCTGTAGAAGCTTTATTTGTAAAAAATCTTTTGAAGGATTTTTCTATAGATTTAGATATTTTAAAATGGAATGGGAAAAAACCCAAAAATAATATCCAATCTCTTGCAAGAAAAAAAAGATATAATCTCTTAATTAACCAATCAAAAAAATTTAAAATTAATCATATTTTATTTGGTCATCATGAAGATGATGTTTATGAAAATTTTTTAATTAGGCTTTTAAGAGGTAGTGGTTTAAAGGGTATCGTATCTTTAGACAAAACGACTTTAATTAATAATGCAAATATCTTAAGACCTTTAATAAACGTTGAAAAAAAAGATTTAATCTACATCTCAAAAAAGGTGTTTAATAAATATGTAGAAGACCCTTCAAATGAAGATGAAATTTTTACAAGAGTGAGAGTAAGAAATTTAATTAAAAATCTTGAAAGTGAAGGTTTGGATAAAAGTAAATTTAAATTATCAATTAGTAATTTAAAAAGTGTCGACCAATCAATCCAGTTTTTTTGTGAAAAAAATTTAAAAGAAAATTCGATTATTTCTCAAAATAAAGTTGTATTAAAAGAAGAATTTTTTAATTTTCCTCAAGAAGTTTTGTTCAGGTCATTTTCAAAGATCTTACAGTTAGTTGGGAAAAAGTATTTTCCGCCCAGAGGTAAAAAAATTACCAATATTTTAGAAAATCTACAGAGTAAAATTACTTTTAAGTCTACACTTGGGAATTGTGTAATTAAAAAAATCAAGAAAACTGTAATTGTATATAAAGAGCGTTAATATCACTAAATTTATAGTTATTTTGTCACTTGTTTAATTTGCAATAATTCTTATCTTTACACCATGAATTTTAAAAATCTGGCTATGTGGGGAATAATAGTTTTTTTAACTATTGGTCTTTATAACATGTTTAAAAATCCTCAATCAAATATTAGAGGAGGAAATCAAATAATTTTTTCAGATTTTTTAACTTCAGTTGAAAATGGAGAAGTTTTAAAAGTTGAGATACAGGGAAACAACATCAAGGGTGTTTACTCAAATGGAAATTCATTTTCAACTTATGCTCCAAACGATCCAAATTTAATTGAAAAATTATCAGACAAAGGAGTAAGTATTTCAGCAGCTCCGTTAGAAGAAAAAATGCCATCTTTATTTGGCGTACTACTTTCTTGGTTCCCAATGCTTTTATTAATTGCTGTTTGGATATTTTTTATGCGACAGATGCAAGGTGGAAAAGGTGGAGCAATGGGATTTGGTAAGTCAAAAGCTAAGATGATGAATGAACTTAAAGGCAAAGTAACATTTAATGATGTTGCTGGAGTAGAAGAGGCAAAAGAAGAAGTAGAAGAAATTGTTGAATTTTTAAAAGACCCTAAAAAATTTAGTAGACTTGGTGGAAAGATACCTAGAGGTGCTTTATTGGTTGGACCTCCAGGAACGGGAAAAACTTTGTTAGCAAGAGCTATTGCAGGTGAAGCAGGAGTTCCTTTCTTTACTATCTCTGGTTCAGATTTTGTTGAAATGTTTGTTGGTGTTGGAGCATCAAGAGTAAGAGATATGTTTGAACAAGGTAAAAAAAATTCTCCGTGCATAATATTCATTGATGAAATAGATGCAGTTGGAAGAAGTAGAGGTGCAGGTTTAGGTGGAGGTAATGATGAAAGAGAGCAAACTTTAAACCAATTATTAGTAGAGATGGATGGGTTTGATACTAATGAGGGAGTTATCATAATTGCAGCAACAAATAGACCTGATGTTCTTGATCCAGCACTATTAAGACCTGGAAGATTTGACAGACAAGTAGTTGTTTCGAACCCAGATATTATTGGAAGAGAAAAAATTTTAAAAGTCCATGTGAAAAAAATTAAGATGGCACCCGATGTAAATTTAAGAACTATTGCAAGAGGGACCCCCGGTTTTTCAGGAGCAGATTTAGCTAACTTAGTCAATGAAGCTGCTTTATTAGCAGCTAGAAAAAATAAAAGAATTGTAACTTTATTAGAATTTGAAGAGGCAAAAGATAAAGTATTAATGGGTGCTGAAAGAAGATCAATGGTAATGACTGAGGATGAAAAAAAACTTACCGCATATCACGAAGGTGGCCATGCTTTAGTCTCGTTTAATATGCCTAGTTATGATCCAATTCACAAAGCCACTATCATTCCAAGAGGAAGAGCTTTGGGAATGGTTATGAATTTACCAGAAAGAGATAAACATGGATATTCAATCAAATATTTAAAAGCTAGACTAGCAGTTTGTTTTGGAGGAAGAGTTGCAGAAGAATTAATTTTTGGAAAAGATAACATTTCTACAGGAGCAGGTGGAGGAAGTGGTTCAGATATTAATCAAGCTACTCAACTTGCAAGAGCGATGGTAACTAAATATGGTATGAGTGAGGAAATGGGTCCAGTTGAGTATGGAGAAAATCAAGAGGAAGTTTTCTTAGGTAGATCTGTTACTCAAACACAATCAGTTTCTGAAGAAGTTGCTCAAAAAATTGATAAGGAAATTAGGAAACTAGTCGACGAAGGATATAATCAAGCAAAGAAAATTTTGACTGACAAAATTGACGATCTACATAAAATTGCTAAAGCATTAATTACTTACGAAACCTTAACAGGTGAAGAGATTGAGAACATAATTAACAAAAACTTATATCCAAAAGATAAAATTTTAGAAAATCAAGACTCAAAAGATGATCATGACTCGGCTTTAGGAGCCATGGGTCTAAAACCAAAAATTGTTCATTAATTTATAATGCAAGGATATTACACAAGAGCGTGTAATTTCTATTATGGTAATCAATCAAAAATTTTAGTAAGTAAAAAAAAAGCCATACCATTACATCAAATTAAGGAAATATCGTTTGATCATATTGAAATAATAACTAGAAAATCAAAGAAAAAAATTTCAATTAATCAAATAAAATATTTACCAAATAATTTAAAGAAAAAAGTTAATTTAGATTTAAAAAAAATTAAAACTAAAAAAAAAAATTTTTCTAACTTAGAATTTAAAAAAGTTCCAAATATACTAGGTGTCTTAAATCTTACCCCAGATAGTTTTTCTGATGGAGGAAAATTTAATACAAAACAAAGAGGAATAAGTCATGCTTTTAAACTATATAACGATGGCGCTGATTTAATCGATGTTGGAGGAGAGTCAACAAGACCAGGTTCAAAGACAGTAAATAAAGAAGATGAATGGAAAAGAATTAATGAAATCTTAAAATCTATTGTAAAAAAAATTCCGATTTCTTTGGATACTAGAAAATCTGATATAATGAAAAATGGAATTAAATTAGGTGTAAAACTAATTAATGATGTTTCAGGCTTAAGTTTTGATACAGAAACAATAAACGTATTAAAAAAAAATAAAGTTCCTTTTGTCATTCAGCACACGCTTGGAACACCAGAAAATATGCAAAAAAATCCAAAATATAATAATGAATTACTAGATATTTATGATTTTTTTGAGGAGAAAATAAAACTTCTAAGGTCTAAAGGTATTAAACATAACAATATAATTTTAGACCCTGGAATCGGGTTTGGAAAAAAACTGAAACATAATATGAATTTAATCAGAAGTGTTTCTATTTTTCATTCATTAGGATTTCCTATACTTGTAGGAAATTCTAGAAAAAGATTTATTAGAGATATTTCCAAAAAAAATGATAGCTTTACTAGAATTGGAGGAACAATATCGTCATCATTATATTTGATGACACAAGGAGTTCAGATTTTAAGAATTCATGATGTTAATGAAGTTATGCAAGCAATTAAAGTTTTTAAAGAGATAACAAATAAATAATGGCAAAAAAATATTTTGGAACAGATGGAATAAGAGGAGCTATTAATAGTAAAAATATTAATGGAGATATGTTTTTTAAGTTTGGACTAGCTAGTGGTACATATTTTAAATCCCAAAAGAAAAAAAAACAAACAGCAATAATAGCAAAAGATACAAGATTGTCAGGATATACACTTGAACCTGCGCTTGTTTCTGGTTTGGCTTCTGCTGGCATGCATGTTTACACATTGGGTCCCTTACCAACCAATGGATTAGCTATGCTTACAAAAGAAATGAAGGCTAATATGGGTATTATGATCACAGCTTCTCATAATCCTCATTATGACAATGGATTAAAATTATTTGGTCCTGATGGAATGAAATTATCAGATAAAATAGAAAAAAAAATAGAAGCTCTTATAGATAAAAAAATATCAAATAACCTTTCCAGTCCTGAAAAGTTAGGAAGAGTTAAAAGATTAGAAACAGGTACTAAACAATATATTAAAATATTAAAAAAAAATTTCACAAAAGAGTTCAATTTAAGAGGATTAAGAATTGTTATAGATTGTGCCAATGGTGCTGGTTATAAAGCAGGGCCTGAGTTATTAAAATCATTAGGCGCTAAAGTTATAGCAATAGGTGTAAACCCAAATGGTTTAAACATTAATAAAGATTGTGGCTCAACTTTTCCAAGAAAAATTAGAACAGCTGTAAAAAAATATAAAGCTCATATTGGCATTTCTTTAGATGGAGATGCTGATAGAATTATAATGTGCGATGAAAAAGGTAACATTGTAGATGGTGATCAAATAATAGCTGCTTTAGCTGCAAGATGGAAAAATAAAAAAATGCTAAAAGGTGGTGTTGTTGGAACTCTAATGTCGAATTATGGATTGGAAAAATATTTAAAATCTAAAAGAATAAAATTTTTAAGAGCTAATGTAGGCGATAGATATGTTAAAGAAAAAATGCAAAAATATAAATTTAATTTAGGTGGTGAACAATCAGGACATATTATTTTAGGTAAATTTGCAACAACTGGAGACGGGTTGCTTGTAGCTTTAGAAGTTCTTTTTGCTCTGAAAAAAGGTAAAAAAACGAGTGAATTTTTTCAGAGTTTTAAGAAAACTCCTCAATTATTAGAAAATATAACTGTTAAAGATAAAAATATTATTAATAAACCTGAAATAAAAAAAGTTATAAAACTCGCAGAAAAATTAATTCATGGTAAGGGAAGAGTTTTAGTTAGAAAATCGGGAACAGAAGCTAAAATTAGAGTGATGGCAGAAAGTGATAATAAAATACTTTTATCCAGATGTGTAAACATGATATCCAAAAAAATAAAATAAATTGAAACCAAATTCGAAAATTTTAATTATTGCGGGTTCAGATTCATCTGGTGGGGCTGGTATACAAGCTGATATTAAAACTGTTACAGCTCTAGGTTCTTATGCGATGACAGCTATAACTGCAGTTACAATTCAAAATACTACAGGTGTGAAATCAATAGTAGGCATCAATCCAAAAGAAATTTTCAATCAAATAGTTTTTACTTCAAAAGATATTAAGCCTGATGCAATCAAAATAGGAATGTTACACTCATCTAATGTTATCAAGATGGTAATTAAAGCATTAAATTTAATTAAAGTTAAAAGTATTATTTTAGACCCTGTCATGGTTGCAAAAGGTGGTGCCAAATTAATAGATAATAAAGCAATTAAGTTATTAAAATCGGAATTAATAAAAAAAGTTTCACTAGTTACCCCTAATATTCCTGAAGCTGAAATTTTGACTGAAACAAAAATCATATCTGTTGAAGATATGATTTACGCTGCAAATAAGCTTATGGAATTTGGAGCTAAAAATGTTCTTATTAAAGGTGGACATTCAAAAAATAAAATAGTTAAGGATGTTTTTGTTAATAAAAAAGATATTAAGATTTTTAATAGTACGCGTTATAAAACAAATAATACTCATGGCACAGGTTGTACTTTATCAAGTGCAGTCACTACATTTGTATCGTGTGGAAAACCAGCAAAGAAATCTTGTGAGCTTGGAATTAAGTATGTAAATTCAGCTATTAAAACAAACCCAAATTATGGAAGAGGTCATGGTCCAATTAACCATCTCACTTCTATAAAAGTAAATAAAAAATTTAATTAATGAAAAACATAGTTGTTGTTGGATCTCAATGGGGTGATGAAGGAAAAGGTAAGATTGTTGATTGGTTATCTGAACAGGCAGATGTAGTTATTAGATTTCAAGGTGGTCATAATGCGGGCCACACTCTTGTTATTGATGGCGTTACTTATAAGCTAAGATTACTTCCATCTGGCATTGTTAGAAAAGGTAAAATATCAATAATTGGTAATGGTGTTGTTGTAGATCCTTGGGCCTTATTGGAAGAAATTGAAGAGATTAAATCTAAAGGTGTAGAAGTAGATGTAGATAACTTCATAATATCAGAATCTGCAAATCTGATTTTGCCATTCCATAGAGAAATGGATGAAATTAGAGAAGATACGGCAGGAAAAAGTAAAATAGGAACTACTAGAAGAGGAATTGGTCCTGCTTATGAGGATAAAGTAGGAAGAAGATCAATAAGGGTTATGGATTTAAGATCAGAAAAAAATTTAGATCAAAGATTAGATTCTGTATTGATACATCATAATGCAATCAGAAAAGGACTTGGAAAAAAAATTTTTGAAAAAGATCAACTTAAATCTGATTTACTCAAAATTGCTCCTAAAATATTAAAATTTTCACAGCCTGTATGGCTTAAAATTGATCAATTTAAAAAGCAAAAAAAGAAAATTTTATTTGAAGGTGCCCAAGGTATTTTACTTGATGTAGATCATGGAACTTATCCTTTTGTAACTTCATCTAATACAGTTGCTTCGAGCGCAGCTACTGGAACAGGCTGTGGTCCTAATTCAATAAACTATGTTTTAGGAATTACAAAAGCTTATACAACAAGAGTAGGGGAAGGGCCTTTTCCAACAGAACTAACTGATGAAGTAGGTGAACTTTTGGGCACACGTGGAAAAGAATTTGGAACTGTTACAAGTAGAAAAAGGAGATGTGGGTGGTTTGATGGTGTTCTAGTAAGACAAACAATTAAAGTTTCAGGTATAGATGGTATAGCTTTAACAAAATTGGACGTTCTTGATGAATTAGATGAAATTAAAATGTGCATTGCTTATGAACTAGATGGAGAAAAATTAGATTATTTGCCTGCTGCTGTAGAGGATCAAATTAAAATAAAACCAATTTACAAATCTTTTCCAGGCTGGAAAGTATCTACTAGTGGAATTAAAAATATGGACTCATTACCTGATAATGCAAAAAAATATATTTTTGCAGTAGAAGATTTTATAGGTGCAAAAATATCAAGCGTCTCTACTAGTCCTGAAAGAGATGATACTATTTTAATTGAAAATCCTTTTGAAGCTTAATTTGCAGGTAATAAATTTTTAGATTTAGCAAGAAGTAGCATTTGTTTTTGAAGTTTTTCAAATGCTTTATTTTCTATTTGTCTAACTCTTTCTCTACTAATTTTATATTTTTTACTTAAATCTTCCAGGGTAGTTGGATCATCATTAAGTCTTCTTGAATACAATATCTCTCTTTCTCTATCATTAAGCACTGTAATAGAATCTTTTAATAAGTCTTTTCTTTGCTCCATTTCCTCATGTTGAGCAAATTTTAAATCATGATCAAGCTCTTTATCTACTAACCAGTCTTGCCATTCATCACCATCCTCTCCAACTTGAGCATTCAATGAAAACTCTTTTCCAGAAAGTCTTCTGTTCATTGAAACAACTTCTTCTTTACTAACATCAAGTTTGTTGGCAATATGGTTTACGTGTTCGTCCCTTAAATCACCTTCAGTTTCAGGGGATATTTGGTTTTTAATTTTTTTTAAATTAAAAAATAATTTTTTTTGAGCAGTTGTTGTTCCAATTTTTACAAGACTCCAAGATCTTAAAATATATTCTTGGATGGATGCTTTAATCCACCACATAGCATAAGTTGCTAATCTAAAACCTTTTTCAGGTTCAAATTTTTTAACAGCCTGCATCAAACCAACATTTCCTTCTGAAATCATTTCATTAATTGGCAGACCATAGCCTTTGTATCCCATAGCAATTTTTGCAACTAATCTTAAGTGACTAGTTACTAATTTTTCAGCAGCTTTAATATTTCCAGTTGTTTTCCAATTTTTGGCTAACATATATTCTTCTTCTGCGGCCAACATTGGGAATTTTTTAATCTGTTCTAAATATGCAGAAAGACCACCCTCATTGGATAGTGTAGAAAGATTGTTGCTCATAGTTGTGTTCATAGCAGAGTTTATTTAGTTAATTATACTTAATTTTCAATAATTTATTCTTCAGTGTTTCTAAGCATTTTTAAAATATTATTTAGTTCTTGAGGCAAAATTGAGGTAAAAATCAGCTCTTTCTGAGTTCTAGGATGAACAAAGCCTAAAGTCTTTGCGTGTAGAAATTGTCTGTCTAAATTTGTAATTGAATTTTGAATGTCAAAATCTACGTTTTTTAATTTTTTATATTTTTTTTTATATTTGTCATCACCAACTAAACTATTTCCTTTATAGTTCATGTGCACTCTGATTTGATGAGTTCTGCCAGTTTCTAATTTGCATTCGACTAAACTTAATGTAGGTATTTTTTTATTTTCGAAAATTTCAATTGTTTTATAGTTTGTTACAGCTTTCTTACCCTTTGAACTGCTCACTTCCATAAGTTGTCTGTTTTTTGAACTACGAGTAATAAATGTTTCTATCCTACCAAAAGATGGTCTTAGCTTTCCCCATATTAAAAGTTGGTATTCTCTAATAATTGTGTGCTTACTGAATTGTTTTGATAAATTTTCATGGGTCTCATTATTTTTTGCCACAACAACTAAACCTGAAGTATTTTTATCAATTCTATGGACAATTCCTGGTCTTAATTCATCCCCAATAGTTGATAAAGATTCTTTATCGTAATGCATCAATGCATTTACAATTGTTTTGTCATAATTGCCTGCTCCAGGATGCATTATAATTCCTGAAGGTTTATCGATGACTAATAAATCAGAATCTTCATAAACAATATTTAATTTAAAATCATAAGGCTTTAGAGATGCAATCTCTGGTTCTGGAATCGTAAGATTTACAACATCACCAATCGAAACTTTTTTAGATGGACTTTTAATTATTTCATTATTTAGTTTTAATTTTTCTTTTAAAATTAAATTTTTAACTCTGGTTCTACTAATAATTTCGTCTCTTTTGTTAATTAATACATCTACTCTTAAATTCTTTTCTTCTTCTTCAACTATAAAATTAATGCTTTTTTCCATAAAATATAATATTAATACTAAATGCGCTTGTAGCTCAACTGGATAGAGCGCCAGATTTCGGCTCTGGAGGTTCAGGGTTCGACTCCTTGCAGGCGCACCATTTACTCTCCAATATTAATTAATGTCCCTTTTTCTCTAGCTTTATCAAACGAAAAATAAAAAGTTGCTATAGCAACTGTGAAATAAAATGCATTTAATGAAAGTGCGATACGAATATTTTCATAGCTAACAATTCCATTGACCAAGATATTTCTGGTTTCTTCAAATATATAAACTAATGGCAATGCGAAAGCTATTGATTGAAATATTTCAGGTAAAATTTCAACTGGATAATAGATACAGCCAAAAGGTGCCAATAAAAACATTGTAGACCATGCAATATTCTCAAAAGATGGCCCAAATCTTAGCAACCCAGCTGATACAAAAAGCCCCAAAGTAATTCCAAAAATGTACAAACTTAAAAAAAGAAAAGCTAATGGTAATCCCAAGTTTAATATAGATATGCCAAATAATGGTGAGGTTAAAAGTATCGCTGGAATTAATCCGATTAAAGCTCTTATTAAAGCGGTGATTACAAGTGCAGTAATTATTTCACTAATTTTCATTGGAGCAATAAATAAATTAGTAAAATTCCTACTCCAAATTTCTTCTAAAAATAACATATTAAAACCAATGCTTGTTCTAAAAAGAAAATCATAAAGAATTGCACAAGACAATATAACTCCAACAGCTCCACTATAGTATGAACTGTGTGCTGCAAAAAAATTGGAAATGAAACCCCAAAGAGTTATCTGTATGGAGGGCCAATATATTAAATCAAGTATTCTTGGGAACGATCTAGTAATTAAATAAAAATGCCTTAAAAATAATCCATATATTCTTGTAATATTCATTTATCTTTCCTAACAATTTCTAAAAAAACTTCTTCGAGGTTTTTTTGTCCATATTTTCTTATTAAATCTTCTGGAGTACCACTGTCTACGATAGTACCATCTTTCATCATCATAACAGAATTACATAATCTTTTTACTTCATCCATGTTATGAGAAGCCAGCAAAACAGATATTTTTTTTTCTTCTTTATACTTTTCTAAAAAGGTTCTAATAAAATCTGCTGTTTCGGGGTCTAGAGCAGCAGTTGGCTCATCTAACAATAGCACAGTAGGATCATTAATTAATGCTTTCGCAAGACTGACCCTATTTTTTTGTCCTGATGACAGCTCTCCTGTAATTTTATCTAAAAGATCTCCCAATCTTAATTTTTCTGAGAGAAAATTAATTCTCTCATTCAAATTTTGAATATTATATAGTTTCCCATACACAATTAAATTTTGGTTTACTGTTAATTTTTTAGGCAATTCAATATAGGGAGAAATAAAATTCATTTTGTGTAGAATTGAAATCTTATTATTTTCAATATTTTTACCGTTAATTAATACTTGGCCATTTGTGGGTTTTAATAATCCTAGTATCATTCCGATTGTTGTTGTTTTTCCGCAACCATTTGGACCTAACAGTCCTACTATTTCATTTTCATTAATTTTAAAATTTATATTATTAACTGCATTTTTAGTCTTATATGATTTTGATAGATTTATGACTTCTATTGAGTTTTTCATTTGAAGTTTGATGCTCTCTTGAGTCTGTCGTTTATTGTTTTTCCAATTCCTTCATTTGGTATTTTTTCTACAGCTATTGATTTATATTTATCTTTTTTTATTTTCCTTAAAACACTATACAGGTTTCTGGCAGCTTCATTTAAGTTACTTGTTTTGCTTAAATAATAAATATCTTTAGATATATTTTCTCTTTTTTTTAAGAGTACAAAAGCTTCATTTTTTTTGTTTTTTTTTGCATTCATTCTTAAAGGTAATCCTGGAGAATAGTGTAAAGGAAAAAGACCAGGAGAAATTTTATCTTTTGAATTTATATTAATTATTATTTTTTGATTCAAAGTTTTTTTAATCTTTGAAACACTCAATCCTCCATATCTTAGTAATCTAGGTTTATTTGTTATATTTAATATTGTAGACTCGACACCAATTTTACAAACACCACCATTCAAAATAAATTTTATTTTGTTGCCAAATTCATCTTTGACGTCTTCTGCTTTTACAGCACTTAATCTTGAAGAAATATTAGCACTTGGTGCTGCAACTGGATATTTTAAATTTTTGAGTAATTTTCTAAATAGAGGATGTTTTGGAAATCGTATAGCAACTGTTTTTTTATTATTAGTTACAAACTTAGATATTTTAGAATTTTTTTTGAGCTTCAATATATATGTTATTGGTCCTGGAGAAAATTTTTTATAAAGTTTAATAAAATTATCATTTATCTCGCAGTCTTCTGAAATTTTTTTTAAATTATAGTAGTGAACAATTAGTGGATTGTTAGCAGGTCTTCTTTTTAGGTTAAAAATTTTTTTAACAGCAGTGTCCGAGTATGCGTTGCCTGCGAGTCCGTAAACAGTTTCTGTTGGAACAGCTACACAATGACTTTTATCTAAGTAATTTTTCGCTTTTTTGATGTTTGATTGAATATTTTTCATGTAATAGTAATGATTAATATATGAAAGATAAAAATTTACCACTCGATTATGATAATAGAACGCTTGAAGAGTTAACAGATGAAGCAAATCAAATGATAAAGTCTTTAGAAGAAAAAGATGACCTAGACAATTCTGTAGAAAGCTATCAAGAGTTACTAAAATTAAATAATTTAATTGAAAAAAAATTTCAAAAAAATTTAAGATCTATTAGTGAAAATACAAATAAAAAAATTAAGGATATCATTAAGAGAAAGTGAAAAATCAACTTAATAAAATTGCAAAAGATACCAATTTATTCTTGAAAAAATATATTCAGGAACAAGAAAATTCCAAATTAATTTATGCAATGAAGTATGGATTATTTCCTGGAGGAAAAAAAATTAGATCTAAAATATTAATTGATATTGGATCGTTATTCTCAATTAACTATCACACATTAATTGCTATAGGCGCTGCTGTAGAATGTATTCATGCTTATTCTCTTATTCATGATGATTTACCATGCATGGATAATGATAATATGAGAAGAGGTAAACCATCAACTCATATTAAATTTGGTGAGTCGACAGCTGTCCTCGCTGGAAATTCATTATTAACAATGGCTTTTGAAATTTTAACTAGTTCCAAGATAAAGTTGAGGGACAAAATTAAAGTTAAATTAGTAGATAAACTTTCTATGTGTTCAGGACATTTGGGTATAGCGGGTGGTCAATATTTAGATTTAGATTTTGAAAAAAAGAAAGTTTCAAAAAAACAAATTATAGAAATGGAAATTAAAAAAACAGGAAAACTTTTTAGTTTTTGTTGTGCAGTACCAGCAATCATTAAGGAGAAAAGTCTAAAGGAAATAAAATTTTTTGAGAGTCTTGGTTCTGATATTGGTCTTCTTTTTCAAATAGCAGATGATTTAATAGATTTTAAAGGTAATTCTAAAATTGCTGGGAAGAGAACAAAAAAAGATCAAAAAAAAGGCAAAGCTACGCTTATAAGTTTGCTAGGTTATGATGCTTCAATCAAATATTGTGGTAAGATTATTTCAGATATTAATAGAAATTTAAAAATTTATGGTTCAAAATCAGAAAATTTAAACGATACATTAGAATTAATATTGAATAGAAATAAATGAAAAATAATTACAAGTTTTTAGATAATATTAACTTTCCATCCGATTTAAGAAAAGTTTCTGAAAATGATTTACAACAAGTAGCTGATGAAGTTAGAGAAGAGATGATCAGTGCAGTATCTAAAACTGGTGGACATTTAGGTGCAGGTCTAGGGGTTGTTGAGCTGACTGTAGCTCTGCACTATGTTTTTGACACACCTAATGATAGATTAATTTGGGATGTAGGACACCAAGCATACCCACATAAAATTTTAACAGGAAGAAAACAAAAAATTACAACCTTAAGACAAGGCAACGGTTTATCAGGTTTTACTAAAAGATCTGAGAGTGAGTATGACCCATTTGGTGCAGCTCATAGTTCCACATCTATATCATCTGCACTTGGCATGGCTGAAGCAAATAAATTAGAAAATAAATCTTCAAATGTAATAGCTGTTATTGGAGATGGCGCAATTAGTGCTGGTATGGCATATGAAGCTATGAATAATGCTGGCGCATCAAAAACTAAAATGATCGTTATATTAAATGATAATGACATGTCTATAGCAAAACCAGTAGGAGCAATGAGAACATATTTAGCAAAGTTATTTACTGGAAAAATCTATTTTAGCTTAAGAGAAACTTTAAAATTAATCACCTCAGCTTTTTCAAAAAGATTTAGTGCTAAAGCTGGTAAGGCAGAAGATTTTTTTCGTTCTGCTGTCACCGGTGGAACACTATTTAGCTCACTTGGTTTTTATTATGCAGGACCAATAGATGGACATGATCTTTCCACACTTGTCCCTATTTTAAGAAATGCTAGAGACTCAAAGCATGAGGGTCCAATTATGATACATATTAAAACTCAAAAAGGAAAAGGATATTCTTATGCTGAGAAAGCTAGCGATCACTATCATGGAGTATCAAAATTTAATGTTGAAACTGGAGAGCAACAAAAAAGTGGTTCTAATTTACCTGCATATACAAAAGTTTTTGCAAATACACTTGTTAAGCATGCAAAAAAAGACAGTAAGATTGTTGGAATAACCGCAGCAATGCCAGGTGGAACCGGTATGGATATTTTTGGTAAGGAATTTCCAAAAAGAATGTTTGACGTTGGTATAGCTGAACAGCATGCAGTTACTTTTGCTGCAGGTCTTGCAACAGAAGGGTATAAACCCTATGCCGCTATCTATTCTACCTTTCTTCAAAGAGCTTATGATCAAGTAGTGCATGATGTAGCAATACAGAGTCTACCTGTAAGATTTGCAATTGATAGAGCTGGATTAGTTGGCGCAGATGGATCAACGCATGCAGGGTCTTTTGATATTACTTATTTGTCAACTTTACCAAATTTTATCGTGATGGCAGCTAGTGATGAAGCTGAGTTAATAAAAATGATTAATACTTCGGTTGATATTAATGATAAACCCTGTGCAATAAGATATCCAAGAGGAACAGGTATTGGAGTTGAACTTCCTTCAATAGAGGAAAAAATAAAGATAGGTAAAGGAAAAATTATCCAGCAAGGAACTCAAGTTTGTTTGTTGAGCTTAGGAACTAGACTTGAAGAATGTAAAGTAGCTGCAGAAGAATTGAAAGCAAAGGGTATTTCAACAACAATTATAGATGCCAGATTTGCAAAACCTTTAGATGAAGACTTAATTTTAAAATCTGCAAGAGAACATGAATTAATGATTACAATTGAGGAAGGTTCTATAGGAGGATTTGGTTCCCATGTTAAAAATTTATTAGCTGAAAAAGGGATATTTGATAAAGGGTTAAAATTTAGATCCATGACTCTTCCAGATGAATTCATAGAGCAAGATAATCCAAAAAATATGTATGATATTGCTGGACTTAATAGTCCACAAATTACAAAAAAAGTTTTAGAAGTTTTATTTAATAAGGATTCAATTAGAGTAGTAAAAAACTAATTATTTATCCGCACTGAGCCTGATTCATTAGGTAGTGGTCTAATAAAACACAATTCATCATAGCTTCTCCAACTGGAACAGCTCTTATTCCTACGCAAGGGTCATGTCTCCCTTTAACTGATATTGTGGTATTTTTTCCGAATTTATTAATAGTTTTTCTTGTAGTTAAAATTGAAGATGTAGGTTTAACTGCAAATGATGCTATTATTTCTTGCCCAGAAGAAATTCCGCCTAAGATCCCGCCTGCATTATTAGAGTTAAATTTTAATTTATTATTTTTTAATGATATTTCGTCAGAATTTTGCTCGCCACTTAGTTGTGCAGAATTCATTCCAGCACCAATATTTACTCCTTTAACAGCATTAATACTCATAAACGCTGATGCGATATCAGAATCTAATTTTGAATAAATAGGCGCACCAACACCTGCAGGAATACCTCTTGCTCTAACCTCTATTACAGCACCACATGATGACCCTGATTTTCTTACACCAAGTAAATATTTTTCCCATAATTTAATCATAGACTTATCTGGACAAAAGAATGGATTTTTTGAAATAATTTTATCATTCCACTGTGACGTATCACATCCTAAGATTCCTAATTGAGTTACAGCACCTATAACTTTAAATTTTTTTCCTAATTTTTTTTGGAGTACTAGTTTAGCTATAGCACCAGCCGCAACTCTTGATGCCGTCTCTCTAGCTGAAGATCTTCCTCCACCTCTGTAATCTCTAATTCCGTATTTTTTGAAATAGGTAAAGTCCGCATGACCTGGTCTGAATTTATCTTTTATATTTCCATAATCTTTAGATCTCATGTCTTTATTATAGATAATTAAAGAAATTGGTGTGCCAGTAGTTTTTCCTTCAAATACACCTGAAAGTATTTGGACTTTATCATCTTCCTTTCTTTGTGTGGTAAATTTTGATTGTCCAGGTTTTCTTTTATCTAATTCTAATTGAATATCTTTTTCATCTAAATGTATGTTTGGAGGACAACCGTCAACTACGCAGCCAATAGCAGGTCCGTGAGATTCACCCCAAGTTGTGAAACGAAATAGCTTTCCAAAAGTGTTAAATGACATTATTTATATTATATAGATTATTTTGTTTAAATTATGAATGAAAAAAACCAACTTGGTATAAACAGCTGCTTTTTAAATTTAGATGACCCAATTAAGTTATTTGAAATATGGATGGAAAAAGCTAAACAGACTGAACCAAATGATCCAAATGCAGTTGCGTTAGCAACTTCAAGTAAAAATAATGTTCCATCCGTCAGAATGGTGCTCCTTAAGGATTTTAATAAAGATGGATTTGTTTTCTACACCAATTTAAATAGTCGAAAAGGTAATGAATTAAAGGAAAATCCTAACGCTTCAATGTGTTTTCATTGGAAAAGTCTTTTAAGACAAGTCAGAATTACTGGAACTGTATCATTAGTTTCTGATGATGTTGCAGATGAATATTATTCTTCCAGAGCATATGAAAGTAGAATTGGTGCATGGGCATCAAATCAGAGCCAAGAATTAAAAAATAGAGATGAATTGATAAATTCAATTAAGGTATATAAAAATAAATATTCTGATGAAACAAAAGTTCCTAGACCAAAACACTGGTCTGGGTGGAATTTAAATCCACAAAATATAGAGTTTTGGCTAGATGGAGAAAATAGAATTCATGAAAGATTACTCTATACAAAAAGCCAGAATGGATTATGGAATAAAGCTTTATTAAGTCCTTAAAAATTTCTCGCTAAACTGAAAGATGTAAGTTTTTTAAGAATTTCTTTTTCTTTAGTATCCCTGAACACACTTAAAGAATTTGATGCTAAGTTAATATAGTGCTGAGCTTTTTGGTAGCACTCATTTATAATCTTATATTTATTAATCAAAGATATAATATTATTAAAATCTTCTTTTGTTCTTTCTTTTTTATTAAATACTTCTTTTAGCTTATTTTTTTCATTGTTTTCTAATTTTTGGTAAAGCAAGATTACTGGTAAAGTCACTTTTCCTTCAAAAAAATCTTTTCCTATTTTTTTTCCAAACAACTTTAATTCAGAATTATAATCTAATGTGTCATCTGCAATTTGAAAAGTTAACCCTAAATTCCTTCCATAAAATTCTAGCGCATCCTTTTCTTTATTTTCTACTTCAGCTAAAATTGCACCTACTTTTGTTGAAGCAGCAAATAGTTCTGCAGTTTTGGCAGAAATAATTTTTAGATATGTTTCTTCAAGCATATCAACTTCATTATTATGTTGTAGTTGTAATACTTCTCCCTGGGCAATTTTAGATGAAGTTGATGATAATAATTTTAATACCTCTAAGTTTCCATCTTCAACCATCATCTCAAAACATCTACTTAAGAGATAATCTCCAATCAAAACCGAGGAATGATTGCTCCAAATTTTATTTAAAGTTTCTTTACCTCTTCTAATCTCACCTTCATCGATAACATCATCATGCATCAAAGTTGCACTGTGAATAAGTTCTACACAAGCTGCTAAATTTACGTCTCTTGAACCTTTTGAGTAACCACATAACTTAGCGCTTCCTAATGTTAATAAAGCCCTTAGTCTTTTGCCACCAGTCTCTATATGATAATTAGTCATTTTTTGAACTAATTGAACATCACTAGTTAATTTGGATTTTATTCTTTCTTCAGTCAAAGCTAGTTTTTCTTCAACAGAATCCTTCAATTGGAAATATGAATTATTTATCTGGTTTTTAAGCTGTACTACAGTTCCCATATTAATTTTAAATTAATATAAATAAGCTATATTTATTACTTATCATTTGACGCACCTATTTCTTCAATTATAAGTAGTCTTTATAATCAACTAAATATTCTGTAAGAGATAAATATGTTCTCCTTTTTAAAAAAGAAAAAAATTGTTTCACATATTAAATTAAATGGCGTCATTGGTAATGCTGGTAAATTTAAGCAAGGTATTGATTTTGCAGGACAGGAAGAAATTATTAAAAAAGCTTTTTCACTAAAAAAAGCTGCTGCAGTAGCAATATCAATCAATTCTCCAGGAGGTTCACCTGTACAGTCACATTTAATTTATAGTTTTATTCGTCAGCAAGCTAAAAAAAGTAATAAGAAAGTTATTTTTTTTGCAGAAGATGTTGCTGCATCTGGGGGATATCTTATCTCATGTGCTGGAGATGAAATTTATGCAAATTCAAGTTCAATTATTGGGTCTATAGGGGTTATATATTCATCATTTGGTTTTACTGAACTAATTAAGAAAATAGGTGTTGAGAGAAGGGTTCATACAGCTGGAAAGAACAAGAGCACACTAGATCCTTTTATGGAAGAAAAGGAAGAAGATATTCAAAGACTTAAAAATATTCAATTAGATTTACACCAAGATTTCATAAATGTTGTTGAAAAAAGTCGTGGAGCAAAATTAAATAAAACAGAAGTAGAATTATTTTCTGGTGAATTTTGGTCAGGTTCAAGAGCTAAGAAATTAGGATTAATAGATGGCATAGGAGATGCGCATGAAATCTTAAAAGAAAAGTATGGTGAAGATGTTGTAATTAAAAAATTTGAAAAAACAAAAGGGTGGTTAAGTCAAAAACTTTCATCTTCAAATCATATTGACCAATTTGCAAATATTTTAGATGAAAGATCAATCTGGCAAAGATATGGTTTCTAAATCAAAAGAGAAAATTCTTACATTTCAAGATACAATTTTAAATCTTCAAAAGTTTTGGAGTAAAAAAGGATGTGTAGTTCTCCAACCTTATGACATGGAAGTAGGAGCAGGCACATTTCATCCAGCAACGACATTGAGGTCATTAGGGGCTAAACCTTGGAAGACAGCATATGTGCAGCCATCAAGAAGACCCACAGATGGAAGGTATGGAGATAATCCAAATAGACTTCAGCATTATTATCAATTTCAAGTTCTTATAAAACCTTCGCCTGAAAATATTAAAAAACTTTACCTCAATAGTTTATCATCTATAGGAATTGATCATTCGGATCATGACATTAGATTTGTAGAAGACGACTGGGAAAGTCCAACATTGGGTGCTGCTGGTCTTGGTTGGGAAGTATGGTGTGATGGTATGGAAATTACTCAATTTACTTATTTTCAACAGATGGCAGGATTTGAGTGCAAACCTGTTTCTGTAGAAATTACATATGGATTAGAAAGAATATGCATGTTTATTCAGCAGCAAAAAAATGTCTACGATCTGTTATGGAATGATGATGGTGTAAAATATAAAGAAGTATTTCATCAAGCTGAAAGAGAATTTTCGGCATATAATTTTGAACATGCAAATGTAGAGTCACTTTTTAAAATGTTTGATATGCACGAGTTGGAAGCAAAGTCGTTAGTTGAAAAAAAAATTTCACTACCAGCTTATGATCAATGTTTAAAAGCAAGTCATGTATTTAATATATTAGATGCACGTGGAGCAATTAGCGTTGCTCAAAGAGCAGGATATATTGCAAGAATAAGAGATATTACAAAATCAGCTGCTAGTATTTGGTTAGATAGTCAAAAATAATGTCTGAATTTTTCTTAGAATTGTTTAGTGAGGAAATACCTTCAAATTTACAAAAAAACTTAAGAGAAAATTTACTAAAAAGTTTTAATGAATTTTTTTTAGAAAAATCAATTAAATTTAAAAAAAGTTCGTCTTACTCAACACCCAATAGGTTATTAATTTTGTTTGAGGGAGTTGAAAAGAAGATAGTTTTAAAATCTGAGGAAATAAAAGGTCCGAGTACAAAGTCTCCAGATGCTGCGTTGGAGGGATTTGTGAGATCAAATGGTGTTTCAAAAAAAGAATTGTTTATAAAAAAAACAGATAAAGGTGAATTCTATTTTTATAAAACTAGATCAAAAAAATTAGATACTCATACATTATTAGAAGGAGCCATACCTCAAATACTGAATAAAATTCAATGGAAAAAGTCAATGAAATGGTCAAATTATGAACTATTATGGGGTAGGCCATTAAAATCTGTCTTATCCATCTTTGATAAAAAAAAACTAAATTTTAAATTTCATCATTTCATTTCATCTAATTCGACATTTATAGATCAAGAATTTGAAGAAAAGAAAAAGCTATTTTCAGACTTTAAATCTTATAAAAATTTTTTTAAAAAAATGGATATACTTATCGATCACACTGAGAGAAAAGACTTAATAGAAAAAAAATTCGACATTATTTTAAAAAAAAGAAATATTAATATTGACAGTAATCCAAAGCTTCTTCAGGAAGTAGTCGATTTAACTGACCAACCAAACGTAATTTTTTGTGAATTTGATAAAAAATTTTTAAATATACCTAAAGAGATTTTAATATTAACCATGCAACACCATCAAAAGTATTTTCCTACTTTTGATAAAAAAGGAAACATTACAAATCAATTTTTGGTAGTAGCAAACAATAAAGATAAAAAAGGATTAATTAAATTAGGAAATGAAAGAGTAGTTGAAGCAAGATTAAGTGATGCAGAATTTTTCTGGCAGAAAGATAAGGCTCAAAACATGGTCAAAAAAATTTCTGATTTAAAATTAATGAATTATTTCAAAGGTCTTGGAAATTATTTTGATAAAGCTCAAAGAATGAGAAAGCTTGGTGCTATTATTTCTGATGAGTTATTAATTAGCAAAGAAAAAGTAGAATTATCAGCATCGATAAGCAAAGTAGACTTGTTATCTGAAATGGTTGGTGAATTTCCAGAACTTCAGGGAATTATGGGAGGTTATTTTGCAAATGCGCAAGGTTTTGATAAAGAAATATCATTTGCTGTTAGCGAGCAATATTTACCCATTGGATCTGGAACAAAAATTCCAAAAAAACCTTACAGCATTGCTTTATCCTTAGCTGACAAGATTGATACTTTAGTTGGATTTTTTGGTGTAAACCAAAAACCAACAAGTTCCAAGGATCCTTTTGCCTTAAGAAGATTAGCATTAGGGATTGTTAGAATTATGATAGAAAATAAAAAAGATTTTAAAATTAGAGATTTAATAAATTATTCTTCAAGTTTGTATCATGATCAAGGATTTGAATTTGAGAATAAATCTTTGCAAAAAGAATTACTAGATTTTCTATTAGAGAGATTGAAATATTATATGAAGGAGGAAAATATCCGAAACGATATAATACAAGCTTCAATAAGTTCTTCTAACTTAGATCAATCTGTAATTATTTTTAATAAAGCAAAAAATTTAAATAAAATAATAAATAAACAAAACGGAATTGATATTATTTCAAGCTATAAAAGAGCATCTAATATTTTAGAGAGTGAGCTTAAAAAAGATAAAATCGAATTATCTAATACAACCGACCCTGGTATTTTTAAAACTGAGCTTGAAAAAAATTTATTTAAAAAAATTAATGAATTGAGGAAATATTTTTCTAGTATTAATAATGATGAAAATTTTGTTCAAACATTGGACAATTTAGCAAGCATTAAAAGAGAGGTATTTGATTTTTTTGATAATGTAATAGTGAATGAAGATGATATGGTAATTAAGAAAAATAGGCTAGAACTAATTCAAATGATGTGTAAAACATTCGACAATTACGTTAATTTTTCTTTAATCGAGTCTAGCTAATGAAGAAACTCATATTAAACTTTAATTCGAAACAATCTAAAAGTATTAAAAATCCAAAAAATTTTTTAGGCGGGAAAGGTGCTAACCTTTCTGAAATGGGGAGGATGGGGTTGCCAGTTCCTCCTGGTTTTACAATATCTACTAAAGTCTGTGAGATTTTTTATAAAGATAAGAAAAAATTAAATAACAATTTAATTTCTCAAATTAAAAAAGAATTAAAAATTATTGAAAAAGATGTTTCTAAAAAATTTGGAGACCTAAAAAATCCTTTGTTATTATCTGTCAGATCGGGTGCTAGAGTATCTATGCCAGGAATGATGGATACAATTCTCAATTTAGGTTTAAACGATAAAACAGTAAAGGCGTTAGCTTTGAAAACTTCTAATGGGCGATTTGCCAAAGATAGTTACAGACGATTTATACAAATGTATGGAAACGTTGTGATGGGTGTAGAGAGCTATCATTTTGAAGAGTTAATTGAAAATTATAAATTAACAAAAGGTGTTTTGTTAGATACAGACTTAGATGAAAATGATTGGGATGGTTTAATCGAAGATTTTAAAAGAACAGTAAAAGAAAAAACAAAAAAAGAATTTCCTCAAGATGTGTATCAACAACTATTTGGAGCAATTAGCGCTGTATTTTTATCATGGGAAAGTAATAGAGCAAAAGTCTATAGAAAGTTAAATCAAATACCAGCAGAATGGGGAACAGCAGTCAACGTTCAATCAATGGTTTTTGGTAATATGGGTGATGATTGTGCTACCGGAGTTGTATTTACAAGAAATCCATCAGATGGATCAAATGAAATATATGGTGAGTACTTAATTAATGCACAAGGAGAGGATGTTGTTGCTGGTACAAGAACACCTCAATACATAACTAAGAAGGCAAGAAAAAATGCTAAAGTTGAAGAACTGTCAATGGAAGAGTCTTTGCCAAAAGTTTTCAATGAATTAAAAAAAATTTTAAAAAAATTGGAAAAACATTACAAAGATATGCAAGATGTAGAATTTACGGTTGAGAATAATAAACTGTGGATGCTTCAAACTAGATCAGGAAAAAGAACTGCAAAATCTGCGGTAAAGATTGCAGTTGATATGGTTAAGGAAAAATTAATATCAAAAAAAGAAGCGGTATTAAGAATTGATCCAAATTCTTTAGATACACTTTTGCATCCTACACTTGATGAAAAGAGCACAATCAATGTGATAGCAAATGGTTTACCTGCTTCGCCAGGAGCAGCAAGTGGAAAAGTGGTATTTACTTCAGAGGAAGCTGAAAGATTAACTTCGATGATGCAAGATACTATCTTAGTAAGAGTAGAAACGTCACCTGAAGATATACAAGGAATGCATGCTGCAAAAGGAATTTTGACTGCTAGAGGAGGAATGACGAGTCATGCTGCAGTAGTTGCAAGGGGAATGGGAAGACCATGCGTATCTGGTTCAAGTGAAATTGACATTAATTATGAGACGAAGACATTTAAAACATCTTCAATGGAAATTAAAGAAGGGGACGTTATTACTATAGATGGATCAACTGGTAGAATCATATCAGGTAGTGTGGCAACAGTTAAACCTGAGATATCTGGAGATTTTTCCAAAATAATGACTTGGGCAGATAGTTTTAGAAAATTAAATATAAGAACAAATTCTGAAACACCTAAGGATACTAAAACAGCAAAAGATTTTGGAGCCGAGGGAATTGGTCTTTGCAGAACAGAGCACATGTTTTTTGATGAAGAAAGAATTTTATCAGTAAGAGAAATGATTTTATCGAAAACTAAAGAAGATAGATCAATTGCATTAAAAAAACTTTTACCTCATCAAAAAAAGGATTTTATTGAAATATTTAAAATTATGAGTGGATTACCAGTTACTGTAAGACTGTTAGATCCACCTCTTCATGAGTTTTTGCCTCGAACAGCTAAAGAGATTAATGAAGTATCAAATATTGTTAATCTTCCAGTAAAAGAAGTAGAATCTAGAATTGATGAATTGCATGAACAAAATCCCATGTTAGGTCATAGGGGATGTAGACTTGGAATCTCTTTTCCTGAAATATATGAGATGCAATGTAGAGCAATATTTGAAGCTTTAGCGGAGCTCAAAAAAGAAAAAATTAAATCTGCTTTTCCAGAAATTATGATCCCACTAGTGTCTACTGAAGCAGAAATAAAAATTATGAAAGATTTAGTAATTAGAATTGCAAGTGAAGTTCAAAAAGAGCACAAATTAAAAATTGAATTTATGGTTGGTACGATGATTGAGCTTCCTAGAGCGGCTATAAAAGCTAAAGATATTGCAAAACATGCTGAATTTTTTAGCTTTGGAACTAATGATTTAACTCAAACTACATTTGGAATAAGCAGAGATGATAGTGGAAAATTTTTAAATGATTATTTAGATAATAAAATTTTTTCAATTGATCCATTTATTTCGATAGATGATGGAGTTGGAGATTTAATAAAAATAGCTGTAGAAAAGGGAAAAAGTCAAAATAAAAATATAAAACTTGGAATTTGTGGTGAACATGGGGGTGACCCTAACAGTATTTTATTTTGCTCAAAAGCAGGACTAAATTACGTTTCTTGTTCTCCGTACAGAGTTCCTGTAGCAAGGTTGGCTGCAGCACAAGCCGAATTAAATGATAAATAAGTGAGAATTTTATGAAGGGATATAGATTTATTACAGATGATGACACATCAAAATTTTGTCACCGTGTTACAGAAGCTTTGTCAAATGGTTGGACTTTATATGGTGAGCCAAAAATGACATTTGATAAAAAGAGAGGTATTATGCGTTGTGGACAAGCAGTAATAAAAAATTCACCTAAAAAAAAATACTCAAAAAAAATTAATTTATCATCAATTTGAAGTAGGGGCGTTCTGTTGCCAGGTGCCCCGGACCCCGTGCTTAATTAACTAAGTTAATTATGCAGCAAGTGCGTAACTTTCGTTAGCAATTATAAATTAGCCCGTTACGGTGGAACAATCCCGAACGAAAGAATAGCCTTTAGTCACCCGTCGATTCTAGTTCACCCCCGTAAGTTGTAATGGTGGAGGTGGTGGGTACTGCCCCCACGTCCGCAATGGTTATTACGAAATTCGTTTATCGTCGTAGTTGGAAATCCAACATTATTAATATAAAAGTAATTACAACAGATTCAATAACAATCATGAAATTAACAAAAGAACAATCAGAAGAAATAAAAAACCAGCAATCCCAAAGCAATCAAACTAAAAGAGTTACCGCTCCAGAGCTTGAAAAAATACTCTATGAAGCGCTGCCAGCATTAGATCACGGATTTGTCAGAGTAGTTGATTATATGGGTGATGACACCTCTATAGTTCAGTCAGCGAGAGTATCTTACGGGAAAGGGACAAAGCAAGTTTCAACAGATAAAGGTTTAATAAAATACTTGATGAGACATTGGCACAGCACGCCATTTGAAATGTGTGAAATAAAATATCATATTAAACTTCCAATATTTATTGCAAGGCAGTGGATTAGACATAGAACTGCCAACGTAAATGAATACTCTGCAAGATATTCAATTCTAGATAAAGAATTTTATTTACCAACTAAAGAAAATTTAGCAGCGCAATCGACTAGCAACAGACAAGGAAGAGGAGATGTCCTTGAAGGAAAACAAGCAGAAGAAGTATTACAACTTTTAAAAAGCGATGCAGAGAGAACTTATGATAATTATGAAACAATGCTTAATGAAAGATATGATGGTTCAACAATTGATGAGAATAAAAAAGGATTAGCAAGAGAACTTGCAAGAATGAACCTAACATTAAATACTTATACCCAGTGGTATTGGAAAACTGATTTATTAAATTTAATGAACTTTTTAAGGTTAAGAGCTGATAGCCACGCTCAGTATGAAATTAGAGTTTATGCAGACATAATGTTAGATACAGTTAAAAAATGGGTACCGATAACTTATGATGCATTTATGGATTACAGAGTAGGAGGAACAGAGGTTTCTGCTAAGGGAAAAGTTATAATTCAAAAACTTATTAAAGGTGAAAATGTAGATGTTGAAAGCTCAGGTCTATCTAAAAGAGAATGGAATGAATTAATGGATGCTTTTGATCTTAAAGATAAGTTGATTTAATCTTCTCAGCAAAATCTAGATATATTTTTGAAATTTCATGGTCTGGGTTTGACTCGACTATTGGTTTTCCTTGATCACCAGAATTTCCAACATCAGGATTTATTGGTATTTCACCTAAAAAATCTTTTTGAAATTCTTCTGCTGTTTTTTTTACTCCGCCTTCTCCAAAAATTTTGTACTTCTTTCCATCATCTCCAACAAAAAAACTCATGTTATCAACTAATCCTAAAATTTTAACTCCAAGCTTATCAAACATTTTAATTCCTCTTTTTACATCCAATAGAGCAACTTCTTGTGGAGTTGATACTATGATTGCACCATCCATTTTAATTTCTTGTGAAAAAGTTAATTGAGTGTCACCAGTTCCTGGAGGCATGTCAACAATTATAAAATCTAAATCTTTCCAATTAACCTTCTGAGTAAAAGTTTTAATTGCACTCGTCACCATTGGACCACGCCAAATCATCGGAGTTTGCTGATCCGCTAAAAATCCAATTGACATACATTGGATGTCATATTTTGTTATGGGGTCTAATTTTTGACCGTCACTTTTTGGCTTTTCATTAATATCAAACATTTTTGGAACTGAAGGGCCATAAATATCAGCATCTAACAATCCAACTTTGCATCCAACTTTTTTTAAAGCCAAGGCAAGATTCGTTGCAAATGTAGATTTACCTACACCGCCTTTTGCACTTGAGATTGCAATAGTAAACTTAGTTCCTAGAATTGGATTTTTTGTAAAAACTCTAGGCTCCACCTTCCTTTTCATTGCGTCACTTAGTTCTGTCTTTTTATCTGGCATAAAACTATCCTTACTTGTTTTTTGCCATAAAGACACTATATACTTTGACATATGTCAGATGATTTCAGAGGAAGAGGCGGAAGCCCATGGGGAACACCTCCAGGAGGTGGTAGCGGAGGTAATGGTTCAGGAAGAGGACCAACACCACCAAACGTAGATGAAATCATAAGAGAGTTTCAAGATAAAATAAGAAAGTTTTTACCTGGTGGAAAATCTTCAGGTGGAAAGTCTATTGGATTAATTTTATTAGTCTTAGCCTTTGTATGGCTTGCAAGTGGGCTTTATAGAGTATTACCTGATGAACAAGGGGTTGTTCTAAGATTTGGAAAATTTGTTAAAACTACTCAACCTGGATTGAACTATCATATTCCTTTTCCAGTTGAGACTGTTCAAACTCCAAAAGTAACTAAAGTAAATAGAATCGATATTGGATTTAGGTCTGAAAGAGATAGTGGTTTTTCTACAGGTGGAGGAGTTGCAGATGTTCCTCAAGAAAGTTTAATGCTTACAGGTGATGAAAACATTGTAAATATCGATTTTTCGGTATTTTGGGTTATCAAAGATGCTGGTAATTTTTTGTTTAAAATTCAGGACCCTGTAGGAACTGTTAAAGCAGCCGCAGAAACAGCAATGAGAGAAGTAATTGCTAAAAGTGATATTCAACCAATATTAACAGAAGGTAGATCAAGTATTGAGATTGAAACTCAAGAAATTATTCAAAGCATTTTAGATGATTATGAAAGTGGAGTACAAATTACTCAGGTACAAACTCAAAAAGCTGATCCACCTGATCAAGTAATTGATGCATTTAGAGATGTTCAGGCTGCAAGAGCGGATATGGAAAGATCTAAAAACGAAGCTGAAGCTTATGCAAACGATGTGATCCCAAGAGCAAGAGGGGAAGCGCAGAAAATTTTACAAGCGGCAGAAGCTTATAAAAAAGAGGTTGTTGCTAAAGCTGAAGGTGAAGCCAGTAGATTTTTAGCAATTTACAATGAGTATGCTAAAGCAAAACAAGTTACACAAGAAAGAATGTTTTTAGAGACAATGGAAACGGTTTTAGCAGATATAAATAAAATTATCATAGATAAAGAGTCTGGTTCAGGTGTTGTGCCATATCTACCATTGCCAGAGCTTAAAAAGAAAGAGACAAATTAAATGAAAGCTGGGAAAATAGTAGCTGGAATATTGGTTTTGATTGGTGTTGTAGCGTTCCTATCAGTAATTATAGTCAAAGAAGTTAATCAAGCGATAATTCTTCAATTTGGTGATCCAAAAAGAATTATAATGAAACCAGGCTTAAACTTTAAGATTCCATTTATTCAAAACGTTGTTTATTTAGATAAAAGGATTTTAAATTTAGATACCCCACCAGAGGAAGTAATTGCATCTGACCAAAAAAGATTGATTGTTGATGCGTTTGCAAGATTTCAAATAGTTGATCCCTTAAAATTTTATATTTCAGTTGGAGATGAAAGAGTTGCAAGATCAAGATTATCTACAATTATAAACTCAAGAATTAGAAATGTTTTAGGTCAAGAAGAATTACAAACCTTGCTATCACAAGATAGATCAAAACAAATGTCTTTGATTAAAGACGGCGTTAATAATGAAGCTCAAAATTTTGGAATTAATATTGTCGATGTGAGAATAAAAAGAGCTGATCTTCCTACAGCAAACAGTGATGCAATTTATAGAAGAATGCAGACTGAGAGAGAAAGAGAAGCAAAGGAATTTAGAGCAAAAGGTGCTGAAATGGCTGTAACAATTACGTCAACTGCTGACAAAGAAGTGACTGTAATATTAGCTGATGCTCAAAAACAGTCAGAAATTATGAAGGGAGAAGGTGATGGTGAAAGAAATAAAATCTTTGCAGATGCTTTCGGACAAGACCCTGAATTCTTTTCTTTCTACAGATCAATGCAATCTTATAGTAAAGCGTTTACTGCAGGTGAAACCTCAATGATCTTGTCTCCAGATAGTGAATTTTTTAAATTTTTTGGAAATACAACTCCCGATATTAAACAATAATTTTTAGATGAATGAGCTAGTCATAGCTTTTGGTCTTTTTTTATTTATAGAGGGAATTTTATTTGCCTTATTTCCAGCAAAAATGAAAAGTATCCTTAAAAAACTTGAACTTGTTAAAGATAGTCAATTAAGATCAGGTGGACTTATTTTTGCAGTTATAGGTTTTGTGATTATTTATTTTATTAAAAGTTAATATGAAAAAATTAAAATTTATTATTTTAACAATTATATTTTCTTTAAGTTTTTCATTACAATCAAACTCTAGGCCTGTTCCAGCGTCATTTGCAGACCTTGCAGAAAAATTAATGCCTTCTGTGGTAAATATTTCTACATCAACTACTGTAGTTACAAACAATAACTCTTTTCCATTTCAATTCCCTCCAGGTTCTCCATTTGAAGACATGTTTAAAGAATTTGGAACTCCCCAGGAGAGAAAATCAGCAGCTTTGGGTTCTGGATTTATTATTGATGAGAAGGGAGTAGTAGTTACAAATAATCACGTAATTCAGGATGCTGATGATATTATTGTTAGAGTAAACGGAGACCAAGAATATAAAGCAAAAGTGCTTGGTGCCGATCCTTTGATGGATATAGCAGTGTTACAATTAGATACAGAAGATAAATTTAAACCAGTTGGCTTTGGAGACTCTGATAAAGCAAGAATTGGTGATTGGGTTTTAGCAATTGGAAATCCATTTGGTCTTGGTGGGACAGTAACTGCTGGAATTATTTCAGCAAGGAACAGATCTATTGGGTTATCAAGATATGAAGATTTTATTCAAACAGATGCATCAATAAATTCAGGAAATTCAGGTGGACCTTTATTTGACATGGAAGGAAATGTAATTGGAATTAATACAGCCATCTTAGGAAGAAATGGTTCTATTGGTATAGGATTTTCAATTCCATCCAATAGTGCTCAACAAGTAATTAAACAATTAATTGAGTTTGGTGAAACAAAAAGAGGTTGGCTAGGTGTAAGAATTCAAGATGTAACAAAAGAAATTGCTGAAGTTGAAGAACTAGATAAACCAAGAGGTGCTTTAGTTGCAAGTGTTGCGGAAAATAGTCCCTCTGAAAAAGCAGGAATTCAGGCTGGAGATATTATTTTAGAGTTTAATGGAGTTGAGATTAAGCAAATGAAAGAGTTGCCAGCAATTGTTGCAAGAACAGAAGTTGGAAAAAATGTAGATGTAAAAATTTGGAGAAATAAAAAAGAAATAACTAAAAAGGTTTTGTTGGGAAGATTAGAAACCTCTGATGACTTCAAAGTAAGTGAAAATCCAAAACAAGATGAAAATAATTTAGATGAAATTGTAGAGAGTTTAAGAATATCAGTAAGACCTTTAACTAAAGAGGATATAAAAAACCGTAAATTACCAAACCAAACTACAGGATTAGTAATTACCAATATGGCTAATAACAGTCCTTTAGTAAACTCAATCGAGATCAATAGCATTATTATTGAAGCTCAGAAGAAAAAAATTAAATCAGCAGATGATTTAAGAGATATCACTCAGAAAGCAATAAACTCAAATCAAAAAACTATTTTAATTGCAATTTATAACAATCAAAATCAACGAAGATATATTGGTGTTAAATTAGATTAGTAATGGATTTGAAATCCAAGATAATTTTAATTTCAGGACCTACAGCATCTGGAAAATCAAGTTTTGCAATTAAACTTGCAAAAAAAATTAATGGAGAAATTATTAATGCAGATAGTATGCAAGTTTATAAGCAACTTAAAATTTTGTCAGCAAGACCTAGCCCAAAAAATTATCAGTCAATAAAACATCATTTATATGGTTTCCAAGATGCAAAGAAAAGTTTTTCAACCGGTGATTGGCTTAAAATTGCAAATAAAAAAATAATTGAAGTTAAAAATAGAAAAAAAGTTCCAATTCTTGTAGGAGGAACTGGGCTTTACTTCAAAGCATTAACTGATGGTTTGGTTAAAATTCCAAACATTCCAGTGAGGTTTAGAAATAAAATTAGAAATCTAAATAAAAAAATTGGCCAAAATAAATTTTACAAGCAATTATTAAAACTGGATCCTCTTTCAAAAAATAAAATTAATTCAACGGATACCCAAAGATCAATAAGAGCTTTTGAAGTTAAAAAGTTTACAAAGAAATCTATTCATGAATGGTTTAAAAATACTAAATCAAACTATTTAGAAGAAGATTTTTTAAAAATTTATATTGATTATCCACGTGATGAGTTGGTTGAAAGAATTCATCAAAGAACCGGAAAAATGATTAAAATGGGTGCCGTGAATGAGGTTAAAAGATTTTTAAAACTAAAAATTAATGAACAAATGACTGCATATAAAGCAATTGGAATAAATGAAATTCATGAATATTTAGCAAAAGAAAAAAAAATTGATGAAATCAAAGAAAAAATATCAATAAAAACTAGACAATACGCTAAAAGACAAAGCACATGGGCTCGAGGAAACATGAGTGATTGGGTTAAGCTTAAGCCGTCTGAGATTAATAATTTTTTAAAAAAAATTTAATTTTTCCATACTTAACCTTGACCAATCAGTACAACTTCAGCTAGATTGCGAAATGCCAAAATTATTAACTGGAGCTGAAATCGTATTTAAGTGTCTTGAAGACCAAAAGGTAAATCATATCTTTGGTTATCCTGGTGGTGCTGTACTGCCAATATATGATGAGTTAAAAAATCATCCATCTATTAAACATATTCTTGTAAGACACGAGCAAGGTGCAGGTCATGCAGCTGAAGGTTATGCAAGATCATCTGGAAAACCTGGTGTTGTTTTAGTTACTTCAGGCCCTGGTGCCACTAACGTCGTTACAGCTTTAACTGATGCATACATGGACTCAGTTCCAATGGTTTGTATTTCGGGTCAAGTTCCAACACACCTTATTGGTACGGATGCGTTTCAAGAATGTGACACAACAGGAATTACAAGACCATGCACAAAGCATAACTGGTTAGTAAAAGATATCAACGACCTTTCTGACGTTATGCATGAAGCATTTAAAGTTGCAACAACTGGAAGACCAGGTCCTGTATTAATTGATATTCCAAAAGATATTCAATTTGCAAAAGCAAAATATAAAAAACCAAAAAAAGAAAAAAGTTTAAATGGCAAATCTCACAATAAGTTTTCAACTGATGAAATTGACCAATTAATTAATTTAATTAGTAAAGCAAAGAAGCCAATAATTTATAGTGGTGGAGGCGTAATTAATTCAGGACCAAAAGCAAGTGAAGCTCTTAGAAAATTTGTTGAACTAACAGGATTTCCAATTACTTCAACTTTGCAAGGCCTAGGTGCTTATCCTGGAGACGATAATCAGTTTTTAGGAATGCTAGGAATGCATGGAACATATGAAGCAAACAATGCAATGCATGACTGTGATTTATTAATTAATATTGGTGCAAGATTTGATGATCGTATTACTGGAAAAATTGATGAGTTCTCGCCCTATTCCAAAAAAGTTCATATTGATATTGATCCATCATCAATTAATAAAATTATTAAAGTAGATCTTGCAATCGTAGGCGATGTAACGAAAGTAATTAATAAAGTAAATAAAACAATTGTTAAAAAGAAAAATGGTAATGGTAAATCAAACAAACCTAATATTGCAAAATGGTGGGAACAAATTCAAAAATGGAGAAATAAAGACTCTTTAAACTTTATTAATAGTGAAGATAGCATAAAACCTCAACATGCTGTTCAAAGACTTTATGAGTTAACAAAAAATAAAGATACTTATGTAACAACAGAAGTAGGTCAGCATCAAATGTGGGCTGCTCAACATTATAAATTTAACAAACCCAATAGATGGATGACTTCAGGTGGATTAGGAACTATGGGTTATGGATTACCAGCAGCTGTTGGAGTTCAAGTAGCTCATCCAGAAAAATTAGTTATTGATATTGCAGGAGAGGCATCAGTTTTAATGACAATGCAAGAGATGTCCACGGCTGTTCAATACAATTTGCCAATAAAAATATTTATTTTGAACAACCAATACATGGGAATGGTAAGACAGTGGCAAGAGCTGCTTCATGAAAAGAATTATTCTGAAAGTTATTCAGAAGCATTACCAGATTTTATGAAAATGGCTGATGCTTATGGCTGTAAAGGAATTAAGGCTGATAACCCATTAGAGCTAGATGAAAAAATTCAAGAAATGGTTGACCATAATGGTCCTGTTATTTTTGATTGTCATGTGGATCCAAATGAAAACTGTTTCCCAATGATACCTTCAGGTAAACCTCATAATCAAATGATCTTAGGACCAAACGATCAAGAAGAGAATAAAATAAAAGGAAAAGGCAAAGCCTTAGTTTAATCAAAATGCCAAAATCAAAGTCAGCTTACAGCTCTCCATCTATAAAACAAAAATCAGATACTTATATATTTGTTGTTTGGGTAGATAATGAAGCGGGTGTTCTTGCAAGAGTGGTTGGGCTGTTTTCTGGTAGGGGTTATAATATTGAGTCTTTGGCAGTAGCGGAAATTGATGCTATCAAAAACATATCTAGAATAACAATTGTAACAACTGGAACACCTCAGGTTATTGACCAGATTAGACTGCAATTAACCAAATTAGTTCCTGTACACAAAGTTGCTGAATTTAAAAGAGACGATAAAGACGTTATTTTTAAAGAGATGGCTCTATTTAAAATTGTAGGTAAAAAAAATAAAATTGAAAAATGTTTAAATGCTTGTAAAAAATTTAACCCAGTAGTATTGGATGAAACAAAATCATCAGCAGTTATTCAAATAACAGCACTTAGAAGAGAGATTGATAAAATGAGCAAAAAATTAAAACCCTTGGGACTTATAAGCACTTCAAGAACAGGGGCTGTTGCAATGACAAGAGGTGCAAAAATTTTTAACTAATTAATAGGAGATAAATTATGAAAATGTTTTATGAAAAAGATGCAGATGTAGATTTAATTAAAAATAAAAAAATTGCGATTTTTGGTTATGGAAGCCAAGGTCACGCTCATGCACTTAACCTAAAGGATAGCGGAGTTAAAGAAATTGTTGTTGCTTTAAGAGAGGGGTCATCAAGTGTTGCTAAAGCTGAGTCAAAAGGTTTAAAAGTGATGAATTTATCTGATGCAGCTGCTTGGGCAGATGTTGTTATGATATTAACTCCAGACGAATTACAAGCTGAAATTTATAAAAATCATATTGAACAAAGAGTAAGAGAAGGAACAAGTATTGCTTTTGCCCATGGTTTAAATGTTCACTATGACTTAATTAAAGCAAGAAAAGATTTAGATGTATTTATGGTTGCTCCAAAAGGACCTGGTCATTTAGTAAGAAGTGAATATGAAAAAGGTGGTGGAGTTCCATGTTTGTTTGCAGTTCATCAGGATGGATCTGGTAAAGCAAGAGATCTAGCTCTTTCCTACGCTTCAGCAGTAGGTGGGGGAAGATCAGGTATTATTGAAACTACTTTCAAAGACGAAGTTGAAACAGATTTATTTGGTGAACAAACTGTTTTATGTGGGGGTTTAGTTGAACTAATTAAAAATGGATATGAAACTTTAGTTGAAGCCGGGTATGAACCAGAGATGGCATATTTTGAAACAGTTCATGAAGTTAAATTAATTGTTGATTTAATCTATGAAGGTGGAATTGCAAATATGAATTATTCAATTTCAAATACTGCTGAATATGGTGAGTATCAATCTGGTCCAAGAATTATCAATAAGGAAGAAACAAAGAAAAGAATGAAAGAAGTTTTGGCAGATATTCAATCAGGTAAATTTACTAAAGAGTGGATGGATGAGTGCAAAACTGGTCAAAAAAACTTCTTAGCAACTAGAGCAAAATTGGCTGAACATTCTGTAGAAAAAGTTGGAGCAGAGCTAAGAGCCATGATGCCTTGGATAAGTAAGAAAAAATTAGTAGATAGCGATAAAAGTTAATTATTAATTGAATTTTATATCTGTAATAATCTTTTTTTTTCACTTATAATTTTTTTATAAATTTAAAAAAGAGGTTAATTATGAAGGCTAAAAATTTAGTAAGAATATTACTATCATTAGTTCTAGTATTTGGATTTTCTTCAGCATGGGCAAAAACTATCAAATGGTCAATGCAAGGAGACAGTCTTACACTAGATCCACACGCACAAAACGAAGGTCCGACTACTCAGGTATCTAGACAAGTTTATGAAGCTCTTGTTCAAAGAGCAGTAGACATGAAAATTGAACCAGCGTTAGCAAGAAAATGGACAGCAAAAGATCCTAATACTTGGATCTTTAATTTAAGAGAAGATGTAAAGTTTTCAGATGGTTCTAAAATGACTTCAGCTGATGTTGTATTTAGTATATTAAGAGCCAAACAAAGAACATCTGATTTTAAAGAATATATCAGCACGATATCTGATGTGACAGCAGTTGGTGAATATGCTGTTAAAATCACAACAAATAAACCAAACCCTATACTTTTAAATCAATTATCAAACATATTTATAATGTCTAGAGCTTGGTCTGAGAAAAATTTTGCAATGTCTCCACAAAATTGGGATGCTGGACAAGAAACTTTTTCAGCGACTAACGCTTTAGGAACTGGTCCTTTTAAAATTACTTTAAGAGAACCAAATACAAAAACAGTGTTTAAAAGAAATAAGCATTGGTGGGGTGATATGGAAGATGATGGCATAAAGCAAATTGAGTTACTTCCAATTAAAAACGCTGCAACAAGAGTAGCTGCCTTACTATCTGGTGAGATTGATTTAGTGACTGATGCACCTGTTCAAGATTTAAAAAGAATTGGTTCTTCTTCAGTACATCAAGTTGTAAGCACACCGCAGATGAGAACAATCTTTTTAGGAATGGATCAAGCAGCAGATAAATTAAGAACTGGAAATACTGGTGATAATCCTTTCAAGAAAAAAGAAGTTAGACAAGCACTTTATCAAGCAATTGACATTGAGGCTATCAAGAAAAAAGTAATGAGAGGTCTAAGTGAGCCAGCTGGAATAATTACATTCCCAGGTGTAAATGGTTACACAGCAGAACTTGATAAAAGATTACCTTATGATGTTGATGCTGCAAAAAAACTTTTAGCTAGCGCAGGTTATCCTAACGGGTTTGATGTTGAATTAAGATGTCCTAACGACAGATATGTAAATGATGAAGCAATTTGTACAGCTGTTGTTGGTATGTTGGGTAAAATTGGAGTTAATGTTAACTTGTTTGCTCAAACAAAAAGTAAACACTTCAAAGAGCTAAAAGATGACCAAGGTGATTTTTATATGCTTGGATGGGGTGTACCAACTTTAGACAGTCATTACGTATTTCATTATTTATATGAAACTGGTGCTAGTTGGAACAAAGTTAACTTCAGTAACCCTGATGTAGATGCTGCAATTAGAGTTATGGAAGGTGAAGTTGATTTAGATAAAAGAAACGCTGCAATTGCAAATGCTTGGAAAATTGTAAAAGATGATATTGCTTATCTTCCTTTACACCACCAAGTAATTTCTTGGGCATCTAAAAGTAACGTGAACGTTCCTATCAGACCTAATAACGAACCATTATTCAGAGCTGCTAGCGTAAATTAAATTAAAATTATTATAAGCCCCTTAAGTTTATAAGGGGCTTGTAAATTTAAAATCCTCATAAATTGATAAAGTATTTTTTTAAAAGATTATTTCAATCAGCTTTGGTAATGCTAGTTGTTGCCTTTGTCTCTTTTTCCTTGTTCAATTTTGTTGGAGACCCAATAAACAACATGGTTGGAGAAGAAACTTCAGATGAAGAAAGAGCTGAATTAAGAGAAACATTGGGTTTAATGGACCCAATTCATGTTCAATTTTCAAGATTTGTAATCAATGCGTCTAAAGGAGAGTTTGGTATTTCTTATCAATTAAGAAGACCCGTGTCTGAACTGATTGTTGAGAGATTACCAGCTACTATTGAACTTGTTGTAATTTCTGCTTTGATAGCATTAGTGACAGGAACTCTTTTAGGAGTTTATACAGGTATAAATAGAAAGGGTTTTTTAAGTGACTTTGTTTTAGCAATTTCATTGCTTGGAGTGTCACTCCCTACATTTGTAATTGGGATATTATTTATTTACTTATTTGCTGTAATTCTAGGAGTGCTTCCCTCGTTTGGTAGAGGAGAAGTTGTTGATATAGGATTTTGGACAACAGGCTTTTTAACAGTTTCAGGTCTTAAAGCGATAATTCTTCCATCAGTTACATTAAGTCTTTTTCAAATGACATATATCATCAGACTAGTAAGAGCTGAAATGATGGAAATTTTACAAACTGATTATATAAAATTTGCCCGAGCACGTGGAATTAGTGAAGACAGTATTAAATACAAACATGCGTTAAAAAATGGTTTGATACCTGTAATAACAATTGCTGGAATTAATATTGGAACTTTAATTGCGTTTTCAATTATAACTGAAACCGTTTTTCAATGGCCTGGAATGGGTTTCTTGTTTATTCAAGCTGTTCAGTTTGTAGATATACCAATTATGTCGGCTTATTTAGTTTTCATTGCATTTGTTTTTGTGATGATAAATTTTATAGTTGATATTCTGTATTATTTTATTGATCCAAGGATTAGAGTTAAAGGAGATACCGCAAGTGGATAATAATTTAAATTTAACAAGATGGGAAAGAATTAAGGATAGTGATATCTATCATAGCTTCATAAAATCTCCGACAGCAATTATATCTTCAGCAATTTTATTTATTATTTTTTTCTGTTCTTTTTTTATTGAATTTTTAACACCTTACACTCCTTTTGATCCATCATCTTTATCTTTGATGGATGCATTTACACCACCGTCTTGGACAGAAGATGGTTTAGCACAATTTATTCTAGGAACAGATGGTCAAGGAAGAGATATGTTATCAACCATTTTATATGGATGTAGAATATCTCTTATTGTTGGTTTTGCTGCAATTATATTTAGTCTAGTTCTTGGTGTTGGTTTAGGATTAACAGCTGGATATTTTGGTGGCAAATATGAAATGGTAGTAATGAGGCTTACAGATGTTCAGTTGACTGTACCAAGTATATTGATGGCACTCTTAGTTGATGGAATAGCAAGAGGATTAATTTCAAGAGAAATGCATGATGAAATGGCGATATATGTTTTGATTTTTGCTATTGGAATTTCCGAATGGCCACAGTTTGCAAGAGTATCTAGGGCAGCAACTTTGGTGGAAAAAAATAAAGACTATGTTTCTGCCTCAACGATAATTGGTGTTTCAAATATAGTAATTATGTTTAAACATATTTTACCAAATATTATGAGACCTGTTTTGGTTATCGGTACAATTGGTCTAGCTCTTGCTATCTTGGCAGAGTCGACTTTAAGTTTTTTGGGTGTTGGAGTTCCTCCAACAACTCCTTCTTTAGGTACATTAATAAGATTAGGCAATGATTTTTTATTTTCGGGAGAATGGTGGATTACTTTTTTCCCAGCAATTTTTTTGGTGATTTTAGCTTTTTCCATTAATTTATTAGGAGATTGGATGAGGGATACTTTAAATCCTAAATTAAAAAAATGAGTTTTTTGAAAATAAATAATTTAAGTGTTGATTATAAAATACGTAAAGAGACTGTTTACGCAGCCAAAAGCGTTAATATTGAGGTAAATAAAGGTGAAATTTTAGGATTGGTTGGAGAGTCTGGTTCTGGAAAAAGCACTGTTGGAAATGCTATAATTAATTTAATTGATGAGCCAGGAAAGGTTTCAAGTGGCTCAGTAATATTGGGAGATTTAAATATTCATGAAAATTCAGAAAGTATAGTTAAATATAGAGGCAATAAAATTGGATTAATATTCCAAGATCCACAAACGTCTTTAAATCCAATATTAACAGTTGGTGATCAATTAATTGAAACTATACAAACTCATCTAAATTTAAGCAAAGAGGAAGCAAAAAGTAAATCTATCAATCTTTTAAAGGAAGTTGGAATTAAGGATGCTGAAAAAAGATTTAATGACTATCCTCATCAGTTTTCAGGAGGAATGAGACAAAGAGTAGTTATTTCTTTGGCCTTATGTTGTGAACCAGAATTATTAATTGCTGATGAACCTACTACTGCTCTAGATGTTTCCATTCAATCACAGATTTTAGATTTAATTAAAAAACTAACAAAAGAAAGAAACCTAGCTGTGATTTTAATTACTCATGATATGGGTGTAATAGCTGAAACAGCTAATCGTGTAGCTGTAATGAAAAGTGGAAATTTAGTTGAAATTGGTGAGACAAAAAAAATTTTAACAACTCCTCAACAAAGTTATACCAAAAGTCTTGTAAGTTCTGTTCCACCTACTAACAAGAAAATTTCAAGATTTGTAATAGTAGAAAAAGAAAACAAAAATAAAGAAAATAATATTAAAATATTGAATAGATGGACTAAAAAAAAAATTACCAACCAAGATTTGGTACAAGTTAAAAATCTTAATAAAAGTTTTGATGATAATTTTTTTACAGAAAATTCTAAAAATTCTGTATTAGCTGTAAATAATGTTTCATTTGAAATAAAAGAAGGTGAGTCATTTGGATTAGTAGGGGAGAGTGGTAGTGGAAAATCAACTATTGCAAAAATGATTGTTAATTTATTTAAACCTTCCTCAGGAGATATATTTTTTGACAAAACTTGTATTACAAAAATAAAAAATAGATCAGAACTGATGAAATTTAGAAAACAAATACAAATGATATTTCAAGATCCCTATTCATCACTAAATGGTAGATTGAAAGTAAAAGATATAATCACTGAGCCTATTACACTTCACAATCCTTCTATATCTAACTCAGATCTAAATAATTATGTCTACGATTTATTAGACTCTGTTGAAATGACACAAAAATCAGCAGATAGATATCCACATGAATTTTCTGGTGGTCAAAGACAAAGAATTTCGATTGCGAGGGCTTTAGCAACTCAACCAAGACTCTTAGTTTGTGATGAACCCACATCTGCATTAGACGTCAGCATTCAAGCACAAATATTAAATTTGTTAAAAGATCTTCAAGAGCAATTAAATTTGACTATTTTATTTATTAGCCATGACTTACCGGTTGTAAGACAAATGTGTGATAGAATTGCAGTTCTAAAAGATGGCAAGTTATGTGAAGTTTCAAATACTGAAGATTTATTTTTGAACCCTAGCCATGAATACACAAAGGAACTTTTACACTTGATGCCTAAAATTGAGTCTATTTATAATTAATTTTTGTATCACCTAAAATGGACGAAAAAATTTAGCTATTTATACTAATTATTTTGCAATCTCTCTTATAGATTGTATTATAGATTTTCCAAAAATTTTTATTATGAGCGACAAAGATAGAGTCTTTATATTTGATACAACTATGCGTGATGGTGAGCAATCACCTGGCGCATCAATGAGTTTGGAAGAAAAAATTCAGATTGCTCGAGTATTTGATGAACTGGGAATTGATATTATCGAAGCGGGTTTTCCTATAGCATCACCAGGAGATTTTGAGGCAGTTTCTGAAGTTAGTAAGATTTTAAAAAATTCTATACCAGCAGGATTATCTAGACATTCAGTAAAAGATATTGATAGAGCTTATGAAGCACTAAAGCATGCTCCTAGATTTAGAATACATACTTTTATTTCTACAAGTCCATTACATATGAAGCATAAATTAAATATGTCACCTGAAGATGTTTATGAGTCAATTGGTAAACACGTTTCTTATGCAAGAAAATTCACTGATGATGTTGAGTGGTCATGTGAAGATGGGACAAGAACTGATATGGATTATATGTGTAAAACAGTTGAGCTTGCAATTAAAAATGGAGCAACAACAATTAATATCCCTGATACTGTGGGTTATACGATACCATCTGAATTCACAACAATCATTCAAACACTTTTAAACAAAGTCCCTAACATTGATAAAGCAATTTTATCTACTCATTGCCACAATGATTTAGGTTTAGCAGTAGCTAATTCTTTAGCTGGTGTTCAAGCAGGAGCAAGACAAATTGAATGTACTATAAATGGTTTAGGTGAGAGAGCAGGAAATGCTGCATTAGAAGAAGTTGTTATGGCAATTAAGACAAGACCAGACTTGATGCCTTATGAAACTGGAATCAACACAACTTTATTAAGCAAAGCATCAAAGATAGTTTCAAATGCAACTGGATTTCCAGTCCAATATAACAAAGCAATTGTTGGAAAAAATGCATTTGCCCATGAGGCAGGCATTCATCAAGATGGAATGTTAAAAAATAGACAGACTTATGAAATTATGACCCCAGAGAGTGTTGGAGTTAAACAAACCTCATTAGTAATGGGTAAACATTCTGGACGTCATGCTTTTAAAGATAAATTAAACAGTTTGGGTTATCCAGATTTAACAGACGATGTAGTAGGAAATGCATTTGCAAAGTTTAAGGTTTTAGCTGATAAGAAAAAACATGTTTATGATGAAGATATTATAGCATTAGTCGATGATAGTTTAATTGTTGATAATAAAGTAAGCGCAATTAATTTAAAATCATTAAAAGTGTTTGCTGGTACAGGAGAACCTCAAAAAGCAGAAATGACTTTAGATGTATATGGAGATGTAAAACAAGCTACAGAAACTGGGGATGGACCAGTTGATGCAATATTTAAATGTATCAAAACTCTTTATCCTCATGATGTAAATTTACAGCTTTATCAAGTGCATGCTGTAACCGAAGGTACTGATGCTCAAGCAACTGTTAGTGTAAAAATTGAGGAAAATGGAAAAACTACTGTAGGTCAAGCAGCAGATACTGATACTTTAGTTGCTTCTGCAAATGCTTACATAAATGCTTTAAATAAAATGATAATTAAACGAGATAAAACAGCTCCAATGGAGCAAGAAAGTCAAAAGGTAAGGGGAATATAATGGGATTATTCGATAGCGTTAAAAAAGTATGGAGCCAAGATATGGCGATTGATCTTGGAACAGCAAATACACTAGTAGTATTAAAAGGAAAAGGTGTTGTTCTTAATGAACCTTCGGTTGTTGCGATTGTTGATCAAGGCGGAAAGAAAAATGTTTTAGCTGTTGGAGATGAAGCCAAAACAATGCTTGGAAGAACACCTGGGAATATTAGTGCTATCAGACCTTTAAGAGATGGTGTTATAGCAGACTTTATAGTTACAGAAGAGATGATCAAACACTTTATAAAAAAAGTTCATAAAGGAAGTAATTTCGCTAATCCTAGAATTTTAATTTGTGTTCCAACTGGTTCAACACCAGTTGAAAGAAAAGCAATTCAAGACAGCGCATTAGCTGCGGGAGCAAGAAGAGTCCAATTAATTGAAGAACCAATTGCTGCAGCTATTGGAGCCGGACTTCCAATTTCTGAAGCTACAGGGTCAATGGTTGTTGATATAGGTGGTGGTACCAGTGAGATAGCAGTCATGTCACTAGGTGGATTGGTTTATTCTAAATCTTTAAGGGTTGCTGGTGATGCTATGGATACAGCAATAGTAAATTACATGAGAAAAGAATACAATTTACTCATTGGAGATACTACTGCTGAAAAAATTAAAAAGGAAATGGGTACAGCTGTTCCAACAGGAACTAACACTTATCCAGTAAAAGGTAGAGATTTAAGATCAGGCACTCCTAAAGAAGTAAATATTACCGAAGAAGATACTGCTGAGGCACTAAATGATATATTGAAAGAAATGGTTAGTGCAATAAAAGATGCTTTGGAAAATACTCCTCCAGAATTATCCGCCGACCTAGTAGATATGGGTCTTACTTTAACAGGTGGTGGAGCTTTATTAAAAAATATTGATAAAAGATTCTCAAAGGAAACAGGTTTACCAGTACATGTTGCTGATGATCCATTGTCTTGTGTTGCAGTTGGAACTGGTAAAGCTTTGGATCAGGAAGAAACTTTTTCTACTATGTTATCTGAATATTAAAAGATGGTAAAAGGCAGAGACGACTTTGTAATTGCCTTAAGATCAGTTTTTTTAAAAAAGAAAGATCAACAAAAGTTCTCGCTTATAAGCTTAATTATTTTATCTGTTTTTATAATAATTTTAAGTAATTTTAATTTTAAACCAATTCAACTTGTTAAATTAGGAATTAACGAAGTAATATATAGATCTTCTTATGTTGTATCTGTACCAGAAAATAAAATTGAAGAGGTAATATTTAAAATTAAATCACACCTTGATTTTTATAAAAATCATCAAAACCAATTAATTAAAATAGAGAATACGGATGAGATTAAATTATTAAATACTATTTTAACTGCTGAAAATAAAAGACTTAGAGAATTGATTGATGAAAGCATAAGTTCAGAAGATATATTTGCAAGAGTTTTAATTGATAGAGAAAGTCCATATTTAAAATCAATAGTCTTGAATAGAGGGACCAAAGATAATGTAAAGATGGGAATGACAGTAATGGATCGAAATTATTTGGTCGGTCAGATTATTGAGGTAAATTATTCAAATTCAAGAGCTCTACTTTTGTCAGATTTAAATAGCAAAATACCAGTAGTAATTCAGCCCCCATTTCTACAAGCTGTAGCCTCTGGAACTGGTAAGGATCATGGAATAATTGAATATACCAAAGATGAGTACAAAGAAAATCAGATTGAAAATGAGGCTGTTGTGTACACCTCTGGTCTTGCTGGTATTTTTAAACCAGGTATTCCAGTTGGTAAAATAACAAATAGTTCAGAGCAACTAAGTTTTTTTTCTGATTTTGGACAATTAAGTTTTGTAAAGATTGTAGAATTTAAAATAGGGGAGGGTCAATAATGGCTTCATTGAATAAAAGTACATTTTTTAGATCATTCCTCGCTTATTTACCGATTATTCTTTTGTTTTTTTCAGTGTTTAATGAATTTGACTTAAATTATTTAAAGTTAGATTATTTTTCATTCAACTTCATTTTCATTTTAATCTTTTTTTGGACTTTAAGAAATCCAGATTACCTAGGATATTTCTCAATTTTCTTAGCAGGAATTATTAACGACGTAGTAATTGGTATTCCAATTGGAATAAGTAGTTTTTGTTACTTACTAATCTGTGCCATTACCTCATATATTAGACAAATTACACTAAGTCCAAAATTTATAAATGATTGGCTTTCATTTATTATTGCTGTTTTGCTTATCAATTCAATTCAAGTAATAATTTTAGACTTAGTATTTTTATATCAGGTAGATTATATGGACTACTTAATAAACTCTGGTTTTACTTTTCTATTTTACCCATTATTTTTTATTTTATTTAACATTTTAAATAGCAAAATTTCAAATAAACAAAATGATTAGAGGTAATTCAGGTATTAGAAAAACAGACGTAATTAATAGACGGATGTTTATTATTGGTGCTGCAAAAGTAATTATTTTTACAGGAATTATAGCTAGACTTTTTTCTCTGCAAGTTAACGAAAATAAAAAATATCTTACTCTTTCAGATAAAAATAGAATTAGAGAGTGGAAGTTGCCACCAATAAGAGGTGATATAGTGGATTATTTTGGCAATGTCATAGCCGGAAATTTAAAAGTATATCAACTTCATATAATTCCTGAACAAGTTGAAAACTTCAATTATTTGTTAACTCGATTAAAAACTCTACTTAACCTGAGTGATAAAAAAATAGAAAAAATTGTAAAATCAAAAAATAAATTAAAACCTTGGGAAAGTATTATTGTTTCTGAAAACTTATCTTGGAGTGATTTTTTAAAAATAAATAATTATTTATATGACTTAGTTGGTGTTAAACCAGTTATGACCATTTCAAGAAATTACCCTTTTAGCGAAACTTATACTCATATTCTAGGATATGTTAGCCAACCTAATGAAGAAGAAATTCTTGCTAATGAAACAGTTCAAGAAAGATTTGTACCAGGAATGAAAATTGGAAAATTAGGTTTAGAAAAGACTTTAGAGAATTACTTAATTGGTACAAACGCAATTCAAAGATATGAAGTAAACGCTTATGGGAAGAGAATTAATCAACTTGAGCATCAAAAAGGAAAACAAGGTTTAAGAGTAAGATTAACTGTTGATACTGAAGTTCAAAAAGCTTGTGGAAAACTTTTAAATGATCGTGCTGGATCTATAAGTGTAATGGATATTTATACTGGCGATATCATCGCAATGTACTCTTCTCCTTCTTATGACCCAAACAAATTTTTATTTGGTATAAGCAATGATGATTGGGCATTAATTAGAAATAATCCATTAAAACCACTGGTAAATAAGACACTTGCAGGACTTTATTCTCCAGGATCTACAATAAAACCAATTGTAGCTTTATCTGCTTTAGAAAATAAAATTGTTAGTCCAAATTTTAAAGTTAAATGCACTGGTAAGATGGAACTCTATGGACAGACTTTTCACTGTTGGAAAGAAAAAGGTCATGGATTTGTAAGTTTAAAAAATGCAATGAAACAATCATGTGATACCTATTTTTATGAAGTTGCAAGATTACTAGGAGTAGATCGATTAAATGTTACAGCTGAAAAATTTGGCCTTGGTAAAAAAGTGTTAGGAGATTATTTTGATTTTGAAAAATCAGGTTTATTTCCAAACACTAAATGGAAAAAAAATAATCTTGGAAAAGGTTGGGTTCTTGGTGAAACATTAATAACTGGAATAGGTCAAGGTTACACTCAAACAACTCCACTTCAATTATGCCTTATGACAGCTCAGATTGCTAATGGAGGCTACTCTATAAAACCAAGAATAATAGTTGATAATAATGCTGTTTCTTTCGAAGAAGCTAAAAATAAATTTGAAGAAGGGTCTTTATTTTCTGAAGAAAAAAAATTATTTGAGAATCCTAAAAATATAAAAATTGTTCAAGAGGCCATGTTTAGTTCAACTAATGAATTATACGGCACATCATACAAATCTAGAATAGACGATCCAAAATATCAATTTGCTGGCAAAACTGGAACTGCGCAGGTTAAGAGAATTAGTATGCGAGAAAGAGAACTTGATCTTAAAATTGAGCAAATCCCTTATAAAGATCGAGATCACGCATTATTCGTTGCTTATGGTCCGTATATTAATCCAAGATACGCATTAAGTATTATAGTTGAGCATGGTGGCTCAGGAAGTAAAACTGCAGCACCAATTGCAAAAGAATTGTTCAAATTAATAATTGATAGAAACGATCTAAGAAATAAACAAAAAAATTTTGAGGAAATAGAAATTTGATGTTTCAACACGATAGATTAAATAACGAACTTACTTTCTGGCAAAAGGTTAAAGAGTTAGATTATATTTTACTGATAAGTATATTTTTACTTTCAATATTAAGTTTATTTGTGATGTACTCAACAGATGGAGGAGAAATTCTATTTCATACAAAAAGTCATTTTAGTAAAATAGTAGTTTTTTTCCCTTTAATGATTTTAATTGCGTTTTTTAATATTAGATGGTGGCACAACTTATCATACTTGTTTTATATAGCTGTAATTCTTCTACTAATTTATGTTTCTTTTTTTGGAATAAAATCATCAGGCTCAAGAAGATGGATGGATTTATATTTATTTAATTTACAGCCATCCGAGTTAATGAAAATAGCAATTATACTTTGCTTAGCAAAATATTATCACAGGGTTAAAATTGAAAATGTAAACTCAGTTACAAGTATCATGACAGTTATTACTATAATTTTAATACCAATTATTATGGTGCTCTCACAACCAGATTTAGGAACTTCAATTCTCATTGCATCAAGTGGACTAATTGTTTTATGGCTGGGAGGCGTTAAGATAAAATATTTTATTTATTCTTTTATAGTTTTTTTAATATCACTACCTTTTGTAATTTCTTTCTTAAAGCCTTATCAAAAATTGAGAATATTGACTTTTTTAGACCCTGATAGAGATCCATTGGGCGCTGGTTATCAAATAATTCAGTCAAAAATAGCAATAGGTTCTGGTGGCTTAGAGGGGAAAGGTTTTTTAAAAGGCACGCAAAGTTATTTGGATTTTTTACCTGAAAAACATACTGATTTTATATTCACTTTATTTTCTGAAGAGTTTGGATTTATAGGATCAGTAGGATTATTAATTTTGTATTCAATTATTATTATCAGAATTTTGAGAATAGGTGCTATCTCAAGAAGTAATTTTTCAAGGTTATTCTGTTTTGGATTTGCTTTTGCAATATTCATTTACATTGTTGTAAATCTTTCAATGGTCTTAGGTTTATTGCCAATTGTTGGTTCTCCATTACCGATAATGTCCTACGGAGGTTCCTCTATGTTAGCAACTATGATCGGATTTGGTATTGTTCTTAGCGCCAAGATAAATCACAAACAGATGATTGCTTAAAATATTTAATTTAATTAAGCATAATTTGTCACTATGAAACTTTAATTTTTTAATTGTATAAAGTCCTTATGAATAAGAACATTAAGGTAGGAATAGTTGGTGCAGGTATCCAAGGTGTTTCAAATGCATTGTTCCTTCAAAAAAAGGGATTTAATGTAACAATATTTGATAGAGATAATCCTGGAAGCCAAGCAGCATCGTATGGAAATGCAGGACATTTTTCGCCTTATGCTTCACTTTCTTTAAATAGAACTGATGTCTTAGCGGATGTTCCGGCTATGTTATTAAGTTCAACAGGTCCTCTAGCTTTAAAATGGAATTATGTTCCAAAAATGATTCCATGGTTCATAAAATTTATCATGAACACCACAAAAACTAAGATGATGCACACAGCAAAAAATATGCATCAAATTTTAGATTTAGCTCTACCGGCGTATGATGAATTATTTGATGAAATAGATCTTGAAGGATTAGTGGAAAACAAAGGAATACTTTATATCTGGAATGATCAGGATTTAAAAAGTAGGGAATTAGAAATTAGAGTTAGAGATGAATTGGGAGTAAAGCAGCAACTAGTTAATAAAGCTGAAATTCATGATTTAGAACCCCATATTAAACCTTTCTATCATGCTGGAGTTTACTATCCTTATGCAAGACATGCTCGAAATCCAAAAAGAATCCTTTTAAAATTATTTGATCTATTTTTACAAAAAGGTGGAAAGTTTAACAAAGTAAATATTAAAGATATAAAATTTGATGATGAAAAACCTATTTTTAAAACTGAAACACAAAGTTATGTTTTTGATAAAGCAGTAATTGCTTGTGGCGCTTTTTCTAAAAAATTGACTGATAATTTAGATGAACAAATTCCTCTAGATACTGAAAGAGGATATCATGTTCATTTTAAAAACTGTGATCATTTATTAAGCCGACCAGTAATATTTTCAAACCGTGGTTTTGGTATTACACCAATGGAACAAGGATTAAGAGTAGTTGGTACAGTTGAATTTGGTGGATTGGAAAATCCTTTGTCAAAATCTAGAGTTAAAAATTTAATTAATAATGCAAAATATATGCTTGGTGATTTACCCGAGCATGAGGATGAGTGGTTAGGATTTAGACCAACTTTACCAGACTTTTTACCTGTCATGGGGCCATCAAAAAATTATAAAAATGTTTATTATTGTTTTGGACATCATCATTTAGGATGGACTTTAGGCCCAATTTCTGGAAAGATTGTTTCAGGAATGATTGCGAACGAAAATACAAACTTAGATTTAAAACCTTATAGTTCGTTAAGATTTAGCTAAGTGGGTCAGAACGCCAAAGCATATTTAATGTTGGTTTGTGCAACATTGTTTTGGGCAGGCAATTTTACAATTGCGAAGTTTGCATACTTGCAAAACATACCACCAAATACTCTTTCATTTTTAAGATGGTGTCTTGTGTGGATAATTTTATTTCCCTTTACCTATCAGGAGATATTTAAATTAAAGTATAAAATTAAAGAAAATTTATCTTTATTTTTTATCCTTGGCTTTACCAGTGTTTGTATATTTACTTCATTTACTTATAATGCTTTAAATCATACCCAAGTAATCAATGCATCTCTTTTTAATACTGCAATACCAGTCACAATAATTTTAGTTTGTTTTTTGTTAAAAATTGAAAAAACAAATATTTTTCAATTATCAGGCCTGTTTATTTCTGTATTAGGTATTTTAGCTATTATCACAAGATTGGATCTTAATATTTTGCTTTCTTTAAATTTTAATAAAGGAGATTTATTTATGATAGGTGCGATAATTGCATGGGGAGTTTATTCAGCATATTTAAGAAAAAGAAATTTTGATGTTTCTCTACTTGCCCTTGTACAAATCATATGCACTTTTGGCCTAATATTTCTTTTACCTCTATTTTTTATAGATATAATTCAAGATAAAGTTGTAGAGATAAATAGTAACTTTTTTTATATTTTATTTTATATTGCTTTGTTTCCAAGTATTGGCTCTTACTATTGTTGGGCTGGTGCTGTTGCGATAATTGGAGCTAATCGGGCAGGAATTTTTTTATCATTAATTCCATTATTCAGCACAATTTTTGCAATTATACTTTTTAATGAAAAATTTTTATTTTTTCATTTAATTGGGTCTATTTTAATTATATTAGGTCTATTTTTATCAAACAAAAAAATTAAAAATGCTTAAAGTAGCTATATTAGATGATTACCAAAATGTTGCTCAACAATTTGTTGATTTAGAAAAATTATCTGGAAAATATGAATTTAAAATTTTCAGTGAACCTTTTGTAGACGAAGCGGACGCTATTGAACAATTAGCTGATTTTGAGGCTCTTTTGATAATGAGGGAAAGAACTCCAATTACAAAAAATCTTATTGATAATTTAAGTGATTTAAAATTTGTTATCACAAGTGGATTAAGAAATAGATCTATAGATCTTGAGGCTGCTAAAAAAAGAAAAATTATAGTTTGTGGAACAGATATTAATATCAATCCAACACCAGAATTAACTTGGGCATTAATTCTTGGCTTAGCTAGAAATTTTAAAGAAGAGTTTGATAATATGTATCAAGGATACTGGCAAACTACTATTGGTGTTGAGCTAAAAGGAAAAATATTAGGATTAATAGGATTGGGAAGAGTAGGGAGTGAAGTTGCAAAAATTGGAAAAGCTTTTGGAATGCAAGTTATGGCTTGGAGTGAAAATTTAAGTTTAGATAAATGCAAAGAGCTCGATGTCTTGCCATGTAGCAAAGATGATTTAATTAAGAACTCAGATGTTTTATCCATTCATGTGCAAGGTGGAGAGAGATACAAAGATTGCATAACATTAAAAGAGTTAGACAATATGAAGAAGACAGCTTTTTTAATTAATACCTCAAGAGGTCCAATAGTTAATGAAGATGATTTGATTATAGCATTATCAACTAATGTAATTGCTGGAGCTGGAATCGATGTTTATGAAAAAGAACCTCTGCCTGAAAATAATAAATTAAGATTTTTACCTAACGCTTTGTTAACTCCGCATATAGGATATGTAACAGCAGAAAATTACAGTATTTTTTACAATCAAATGATCGAGGGATTAGAGGCTTGTGTTAATGGAAAGCCAATCAGAGTTTTAGAGTAACCATGGAGTTACCAGTTGTAAATCACGAAGATTATTTTGCAAAAATTGGAGATGATCATAAATTTCCAATAAATAAATTTAGTGAACTTGCAAATTATTTAATTAAAAAAAATGTAGTCAAAAAGTTTCATAAACCTTATCCATGCTCATCTGAAACATTAAAGTTTGCTCACTCTGAAAAATATATAAGTGATATCAAAAATAAAACTTTAGATAAAGATGGTGTTAAAAAAATAGGTTTTCCTTTGGTAGATAGTGTTGTTAAGAGATCTTTGGTTGCAACAGGGGGTACTGTGTTGGCATCAAAACTTGCAATTAATTATGGAATTTCTTGTAATACGGCTGGAGGGAGTCACCACGCTAATTACAATGGTGGTGCTGGTTACTGTGTATTTAATGATGTAGCAGTTGCAGCTCATTATTTACTTAACAGGGGTCTGGCCAATAGAATTTTAATTGTAGATCTTGATGTTCATCAAGGAAATGGCAATTCAGATATTTTTAAAGAAAATAGAAACGTTTTTACATTTAGCATGCATTCAAAAACTAATTATCCTGCAAAAAAATCTATTAGTGATTTAGATGTAGAGCTAGAAGACAACACAGAGGATGATACTTACATCAAAACTTTAAAGCACTATTTAACAGAGTTAAATCAAGAAAATTTTGATTTTGTATTTTATATCGCAGGAGTAGACATTCATTTTAATGATCGATTAGGAAAATTAAAAATTTCCGATCAAGGTGTAAAGTTTAGAGATGAGCTTGTAATAGAAAATTTTTATTCAAAAAGAATACCTTTTTGTGGAGTTTTAGGAGGAGGATACAATAAAGATTTTGAAAAATTAGTAGAATTGCACTCTTTGTTGCATCAAACTTGTGCTAAGTATATTTGAATATGACAAAAAAAATTAACCCTAACCTAACCGCTGAACAGAAATTAATTTTATTTGAGGAAGGCACAGAACTTGCTGGATCAAGTGAACTTAATCATGAAAAAAGAGAAGGAAGTTTTCACTGTGCAAATTGTGGTGAGAAGTTATTTGACTCAAATACTAAATATGAAAGTGGATCTGGTTGGCCATCTTTTTATGAATCTTTACCAGATGTTTTTGAAACAAAAACAGATTATCATTTAGGTTATGGAAGAACAGAGTATCATTGTAAAAAATGTGGTGGTCACCATGGACATATATTCGATGACGGTCCAGAGCCAACTGGAAAAAGATATTGCAATAATGGTGTCTGTTTAGTTTTTAAACCAAAAGCTTAAAAATAATTTTAATTTTTTAACAAATCTTGAAGTTTATTTTCTTTTTCTAGAGCCCTTACTTCATCATAGCCACCTATATGCTGCTCATCAAAAAAAATTTGTGGAATTGTTCTTTTTCCATTTGCTTTTTTAATCATTTCATCCATTGCACCTTCAACTTTTGAAATATCAATTTCATTATATGGAGCATTGTTTCTTGTTAATAATCTTTTTGCAGCCTCACAATAGTTACATAGGGGGCCAGTATACATGGTAATTTTTTTCATAACTTATAGATAGTCACCTTTTTTAATTTTACTAGTGATTTCTTTTCTAGAATATTTAAATTTTTTTCTATGTTTGATACTTTTTTGATTTACTCTTTTTCTCCACAATCTAAATGATGATGGTTTTAAAGATCTTCTCATAATTTTAATTACATCAGATTCTCGCTTCCCTGTTTTTTTCTCGATTTCCTCAAAAGTAATTCTGTCTGCCCATGCCGCCCAAATTACCCAGTCTGGGTCATCAATACTGGGTTCAGGATTTTTAACTTTAGTTACTGGGGTGTAGCCTTTTTTTTTCATAAATCCTTTATATTTGAAAAAAAAATTTAATGCATTTTTTTTACCCTCTGATATTATGATTTAGGTAGTCCTTCTTAGCCATCTTTAGCTCCCGGTTTTTAAGGACTATCTTCTCTAAAAATATGCTTCCTTTAGAATTCATACTTTATTTACAGATTATCATTTTTTTATTCATTACTCCTGGCACTCCTAGAATAGTTATAATTTCTTACTCAATGAATTATGGTGTAGGGAAATGTGTTTGGTCAGCGCTTGGAGATGTTACTGCAAATTTAATTCAAGCTACTTTGGTAATTTTTGTAATAGGTTCTTTTTTTTCAGAAAATTCATTAATTCTTAATATTTTTAAATGGATTGGAGTTCTTTACATTTTATATCTTGCTTATGATATTTATAAGTCTCGTCCAAAAAATTTAAAAGATAAGGAAGAAGTCACAAAAAGTAATTTATCTTTTTTTAGAGATGGATTTTTAGTTGCAGGAACCAGTCCTAAAGCTTGGATGTTTTTTCCTTTTATATTTCCACAATTTATTGATTTTAGTTCTAATCTTTTAAGTCAATTTATAATTTTAATTACAACTTACATTGTGTTAGATTTTTTATCTCTGATTGGTTATGCAATACTTGCACAAAAATTGATTAAATGGATTACTGCAAATCCGAAAACTATTAATACAATTTCAGCGAGTGTTTTAGTCATTATTGCTGGAATTATTGTTATTACACAACAGTATTAAACTCATACTAAGTCTTTATTCCTACTTGCATTGTGTGAAAATTGTTTATTTAATTAGTCATTAATTAATTAATTAAAGGGGAAATAAAATGAAGTTAAATAAAATAATTTTAAGTTTTGTTTCTGCATTAGTAATTTTATTTTCAACTTCTGTTGCATCTTTTGCAAAAGTAGTTGGTGACAAAATTATTTTAGGTGCTGCAATTTCCTTAACTGGTAAGTACTCATCAAATGGTGTTCATACTCAAAATGGTTATAACATGGCCGTTGACAGAATTAATAGCATGGGTGGTGTAAAAGTTGGTGGAAAAACTTATAAGTTTGACATTATCTATTACGATGATGAATCAAACCCTAAGAGAGCTGCACAGCTTGCAGAAAGATTAATTTCACAAGATGGTGTTGAGTTTATGCTTGGCCCATACAGTTCAGGTCTTACAAAAGCTATTGCACCTGTAACTGAAAAATATGGTGTTCCAATGGTAGAGGCGAATGGTGCTTCTAGATCTTTGTTTACCAAAGGTTACAAATATCTATTTGCAGTATTAGCTCCGGCAAACTTATATCTTGATGTAGCAATTGAAACAGCAGTTGAGCTAAATGGTGGAAAACCAGTAAGAATTGCTCAAGCATTTGAACAAGATGCTTTTTCACAGGATGTTAGATTAGGTATTTTAGATGCCGCAGAAAGAACTGGATCTGAAATCATCATCGATGACAAACTGCCTAAAGAGTTAAATGATATGGCTGCAACTTTGGTTAAAGTTAAACAAATGAAACCAGATGTTTTAGTTGTATCAGGTCATACTAAAGGTGCATTGACTGCAGTAAGACAAATTGCTGAAATGAAGGTTGATGTTCCAATGTTGGCTATGACTCACTGTGATGCAGCGAAATTATCAAAACAACATGGTGCTAATTCTCAGTATGCACTATGTGCTTCTCAATGGCATAAATCTCTGACTTATAAAGATGATTTCTTTAAAGATGGAATGACCTATGCTGCAGACTTTGAGAAAGAGTTTGGATATGATCCACCATACCAATCTGCCGAGTCTTCAGCTGCGTTATTGGTGTTCAAAGATGCATTTGAAAGAGCCAATTCTTTTGATCAAAAGAAAGTAAGAGATGCTCTTGCAGCTACTAACATGCAAACATTCTATGGAAATATTAAATTTGCACCTGGCGGTCAGAACGTTGATAAGCCAATGGTACTTTTCCAAGTAATGTGTGATGATGCTGGTAAGTGTGAAAACAAAGTTGTTGCTCCATTAAAATGGGCATCTGCTAAGTTAATTCACCCAATGCCTAAGTGGTCTGAAAGATAATAATTAAAAATTGAGCCCCCTGGTAATAGGGGGCTTTTTTTTATATAAACCAAAAAAGATTTTATGGATTTTCTTGTATTTCAATACCCAATGATAACTGTTCAAGCTTGCTTGGATGGTATTCTTTTAGGAGTTTTGTTCGCATTAATTGCTTATGGAATGGCACTTCAATGGGGTGTTATGAATATAATTAATATTGCTCAAGGAGATCTTGTTATTTTAGGAGGATACATTGCGTACTTTATGTATCTTTATGGTATTCATCCAGCATGGGGAGTAATTGTTGCTCCAATTATAATGTATTTCGTAGGTATTGCGATCTATAAACTGGTTATAAATAAAGTAGTCGATAGAGATTTATTTATCTCAATTTTAGCTACATTTGGAATAAGTATTTTATTCATGCAATTAATGAACTTTGCATTTGGTGCAGATGTTGTACTTGCAAATTCACATTATGGTACAACAATGTTGTTTGATAATAATGTTGTTCTTCCTAATTCAAAAATATTTTCAGCATTTATCAGTATTTTATTTGCAGTTTGCTTAGTGATTTATATGAAAAAATCTAAGCTTGGACGAGCAATTAGAGCAACTGCTCAAAATGCACGTGCTGCAAAAATTTTAGGTGTAGATACTGAAAAAGTATATGCAGCAACTTTTGGAATTAATGCTGCTTTATGTGGTGTAGCCGGAGCTTTAATTTCTATAACATTTACTATTCACCCTTATATGGGATTACCTTATACGATTAGATCTTTTATGATTGTAATTGTTGCTGGTTTAGGAAATTTACCAGGTGTTGCAATGTCAGGTATGGGATTAGGAGTTTTTGAAGAATTTGCAGATTATATTTTAGGAACAGAATTCAGAATTGGATCAGTATTTTTATTACTAGTATTAATTTTAGTTTATCGAAGATTTAAACTTTCTAGAAAGAGAGAGTACTTAAAATGAGGAAAGTTAAAATTAATGATAATCAAGGTCAAACAGTTGAAGTTGACATAGATAAATTTAAAAAACACTTAGATGAATATCATTCATCAGGCTCAAGTGTACATGATGAAGATGGTCATTATTTTACAGTAGATCAAAATTTCAGAGAAAAAATTAATAGTCTATATGAACAAAAATAATTTAATACTTTACATAGGAATTTTAATATTTGGTTTAGCAGCACCATTTATATTTCCAGCATTTAAAGTACAATTATCAATTCTTTGCATTCTAATTGTTCTTGCAACTACTTGGAATATTCAAGGAGGAGAGATGGGCTACAATACATTTGGAAATATTTTGTTCTATGGACTGGGTATGTATTTATGTGCTTCAGTTCAGGTTGGAATGTTTTTTCCATTAGCAGAATGGACAGAAAGTGGTGGTGAAAAAACATTTGTACATACTCCTACACAATTTTTCCAAGGTATGGCGATGGGACTTGTTGTTGCTGCAGTAGTTCCAACTATTGTAGCTGGTTTAATTGGTTATGCAATTTTAGGATTGAGAGGTCACTACTTTGCTATTTGTACTCTAGGATTAGGAGTAGCTGCTGGTGAAATTTCTGGAGGAATTGAAATTATTGGAGCAGGACAAGGTTTTACAACTCCACCATTTCCTAATGTAGGAGGCTTAGAAGCTAGAGGAGAATTCTTTTACTTTTTAAGTTTTATAGTTTTAGTTTTGACATTTATAACTGTGAAAGCGATTTACTCTACTAGATTTAAGTTAATCCTTAATGCAATCAGAGACAATGAAGACAAGGCTGAAGCTATGGGAATTGCAACAATGAAATATAAAATTATTGGTTGGATGATTTCTGCATTTTTCTGTGGTTTAGCTGGAGGAATAATGGGTGGACTAGTTGGATATATCGACTCAACAGATGTTGCTTTTGATGGAAGAGAAATGGGAGTGTTCATGGTTTTAATGGCAATATTAGGTGGTAAAGGAACTCTTTGGGGACCAGTTATCGGTGCAACAATATTCCATATTTTTAAAGAAGGATTTTGGACATTCTTCCTAGGCTGGCAGTATGTAGCCTTGGGCGTATTAATTGTGGTGATTGTTATTTATTTCCCTGAGGGATTAATGGGATGGTTAAGAGAAAAATATCCTCACAGATTTGGAGAGGTAGTTGATGAAGCTGATCGAAAGGCTCAGGTAGAGATAAAATGAGTATTTTAGAAGTTAATAATGTTAGTAAATCTTTTGGAGGAGTAAAAGCTAATGTTGATATCTCCATGTCAGTTGAAAAAGGTAAAATAGTGGGATTAATTGGCCCAAATGGATCAGGAAAAACAACTTTATTTAATTCAATTGTAGGCACTTATCCAATAGACCAGGGTTCAATTAAATTTAATGGAAAAGAAGTTTCTGAACTTCCTGTTCCCGTAATAGCAAAGCTAGGTTTATTAAGAACATTTCAACAAACAAGAATATATGGAAAACTGAACTGCATTGATAATATGCTAATTAGCCATAAGGGTAGTGATGAAAATATATTAAAACTGTTTTCAAAAATACCTCAAGAGCTTACAGAAAAAGCAGAAAATTTACTAAATTTTGTTGGTTTATATCAAAAGAGAAAACTTAGAGCAGGTGATTTATCTTTTGGACAACAAAAACTTTTAGAACTTGCTATGGCATTAATGAATGAACCAGAAATGCTTTTACTAGATGAACCAACAGCAGGAATAAATCCAACTTTAATCAATGGAATTATAGATAGATTGATAAAAGTAAATCAAGATTTTGGTATCACTCTTTTAGTTATTGAACACAATATGAGAGTGATCATGCAATTAGCGGAGAATATATTTTGTTTAGCTCACGGTAAAATGTTAGCAAATGGTTCACCAGATGAAATTAAAAACGATAAGCGTGTTATCGATGCATACCTAGGAGCCCAATAATGTCAAATCAATATGAAGTTTTAGGAAAAGCTCCAACACCAGAAGATTTAAAAAAACTATCTCCAAATGAAATACATCTGACAATTAAAAATTTAAATGCTGGGTATGGTAAAATGGAAATTTTACATAATTTTGATTTATTCGTGAACAAAGCACAATCATTGTGTTTGATTGGACCAAACGGAGCTGGTAAATCTACAATTCTTCACTCAATTTATGGATTTACAAACATCTTCTCTGGTCAAATTGAAATAGAAGGAAAAGAAATTACAAATCTTACACCAGCTGAAAAATTAAAATCAGTTGGAATTGCATATATCTTACAAGATAATTCTGTATTCCCAGATATGACAGTTGAAGAAAACTTATTAATGGGTGGATATATTAAAGATAAAACCGAAGAGTCTTTTGAAGAAGCTGAAAGAATTTTAGAAAAATACGAGAGATTAAGAAATAGAAGAAATCAGCCTGCTAAAGTTTTATCAGGTGGTGAAAGAAGATTGTTAGAAATCTCTAGAGCTTTAGTTATGAAACCATCCGTTCTATTAGTTGATGAACCTTCAATTGGTTTAGAACCAAGATATATTGACATGGTTTTTGAAATTTTGAGAGATCTTCAACAAAATGAAAAGAAAACTATTATATTAGTTGAACAAAATGCCAAAAAAGGACTAGAATTTGCAGACATTGGATATGTATTAGTATCTGGACAAACTGCAATTGCTGGCAAAGGGGATGAGTTATTGCAAAACCCTGATGTTGGTAGACTATTCCTTGGTGGCTAATGATAAATAAAGATTTCTTTTTTAAAGGCTATAAATCAATACTAGCTCACGATAGCCCAGCAATAGCTTTAGGTTGTTGTTTTATTGCTATAGGAGCTCTTTTAAAAAATCTTGGCTTCAATATTCAAGAAAGCATTTTTTCTACCATGCTGACTTATGCATTGCCAGGATCTCTAGTTATGGCAGAGTCTTTATTGGTTGGTGCTTCTTTATTAAATATTTTTTTAGCAGTTTGGTTTGTTAATGCTCGTTTATATCCAATGGCTGTTTCTTTGTTTCCATTAATGATGCATGAAGATCAACCAAAGTGGAAATATTATTTTTCATGCCATTTCATAGCTGTATCAGCTTGGTTGATTATGAAGAGTAATTATAAGACTATTCCAGAAAAATATAGAATTGATTATTGGATAGGGATTGGAAGCGCTACTTGGAGTGTTGCTGTAATTGGGACTTTAATAGGTTTTTATTTTTCAGAATATTTAAACAAAGAAATGATGATGGGTTTAGCTATTTTAAATCCTGTATATTTTTTATGCATGATGGTAGGAGCGTCAAAAACAAGACAAGTAACTTTATCAGTTTTACTTGGAATTATTTTGGGACCTGTTTTTTATTTTTTTTCACCTGAATGGTCTATTTTATTAGGTGGAGTAGTTGGTGGCACTATTGCTTACTTAATAGGAGAAAAAAATGTCAACTAGTATCGTTTTAGCAATTTTGGTGACATCCCTTGCAACTTTTTTATCAAGATTTCTTGGAGCAATAAGCTCAGAAGGTATAAAAGAAACTTCTAAGATATTTAAATGGTTTAACTGTTTAGCTTATGCAACTTTAGCAGCCCTAATTGCAAGAACAATAATTTTTCCAGTTGGTGTAATGGATGACTCAAGCTACTTAGTAAGATTTGTTGTTGTTGTACTATCCTTAACTGTTTTTTTTATTTCTAAAAAAAATTATGTTTATCCCACAATTTTCTCTGCCATAAGTATGGCAATATTAGTTAATTATTTCTAAATAAAATTGATTTATTAAAAAACTTAACTTAAGGTTTCTTATGGAAAAAATACCTGGTTTAGAAATTCAAGAACATGATAAATCAAAAAGAATTTTGAATATTAAAATTACTGATGAGATTATTAAGAAATTAGTTTTTCCATTTAATAAATTTGACTTAACAGCTTTAGAACTAAAGCCTTTTACAAGGTTTACAATAGCAAAAAGTTTAGACGATTTAACAGAAAATAAACTTAGTAAACTAATGAACTCAATAATTAGAGATCGTTCAACTGGTTGTTTTATAATTGGACCAAAAAATATTTCACCAAAAATTAATGATAAATTTTTAGTAAAATTATCAACAGCTATTGCCTATTTAATTGGAAATCCTAACCATGATTCAATGGCAGGAAAATACTATGCTCGTTTTCATGTTAAACACGAAGACGCGAGTGACTCTTATTTAAGAAAAGCTTACCGTAATATGGATCTTCATACAGATGGAACTTATGTTAAAGAAATTACTGATTGGTTAATTATGACAAAGTTAGAAGAAGAAAATGTAGAGGGTGGAGAGACTGCGATGTTGCATTTAGATGATTGGGAACATTGCAAAGAACTATCAAATGATCCTGTGGGTAAACAAGATTTTCTTTGGAGCTCACCTAAGAGTAAAAATGTAGATTATAAAGTTGAGCATCCAGTTTTTTCTTCAGATGATAAAGGAAGACCACATATTTCATATATTGACCAATTTCCCGAACCAAAAAACATGGAACAAGGCAATTTTTTACAGAGATTATCTGATGCTCTTGAAGGAAGTGAAAATAAAGTAATTACAAAGTTACCGGTTGGTTGCTCTATAATTGCAAATAATTATTTTTGGCTTCATGGAAGAAAACCTTTCAAAGAAAATAAAGAATTAAGCAGAGAATTGTTGAGAATTAGAGGATCTTTTTTTGTTAATTAATTCAATATAATCAATATAAAGTAACCAAAATATTATGATTTTAGGTTTTATTGGTACGGGTAAAATTGCATCTTCAGTAATAACTGGAATATGTAAATCTAACCTTAAATATAAAAAAATAATAATTTCTCCAAGGAATAAGCAGATTGCCAAAAGTTTAAAAAAAAAGTTCAAAAAAATAGTTATTGCTAAAGATAATCAACAAATTGTTGATCAATCTACTTGGGTATTTTTATCTATTACACCTACGGTGGGAGAGAAGATAATTAAAGATTTAAAATTTAAGTCTAGTCAAACAATTGTTAGCTTTATATCTACAATAACTCTATCACAGTTAAAAAAAGCCATTAAAGTAAAAGCAAAAATAGTAAGAGCAATTCCTTTGCCACCAATATCATTAAAGAAAGGACCAGTTCCAATATGTCCACCAAATTCAAAAGTAAAAGCTTTTTTTAATCATTTAGGAACTACTGTAGAAATTAAAAATGAAAAATCTTCAATAAACTTTTGGTCTACTTCTGGAATGATGGCACCTTTTTATGAAATGCAAAGAGTAATGTCTGATTGGTTAATTAAAAAAGGGGTAAAAAGAAATAATGCTCAAAAATATATAACTTCTTTGTTTTTAGCTTTGTCAGAAGATGCTGTTATACATTCTAAAGAAAACTTAAGAGAGTTAGTTAAAGAATCACAAACACCTAAGGGATTAAACGAGCAGGGTGTCAATGAATTGACAAAAGCTGGTTTTTATAAATCATTAGAGAAAACTTTAAATAGTATTTACAAAAGATTAGATAAATAAATGTCTGAAAATATTTTAGAGATAAATAATTTATCAAAGTATTTTGGAGGACTTGCTGCAGTTTCTGATTGCTCTATTAAAGTTAAAAGAGGAACTATAACGGGTATAATTGGTCCAAATGGATCTGGTAAAACAACTTTATTTAATTTAATTGCTGGAAATTTAAAATCCTCAGGTGGGAGTGTAACATTTGATGAAGAAAATATCACAGATGTTCCATCTTATGAATTGTTCTCAAAAGGATTGCTTAGAACTTTTCAAATAGCACATGAGTTTTCAAATTTGTCTGTTCTAGAAAACTTAATGATGGTTCCAGGAAATCAATCAGGTGAAAAGCTAATGACAGCATTATTTAAGCCAGGGTTAGTTGCAAAAGAGGAAGCAGAAGTTAAAGAAAAAGCAAAAGAAGTAGTTGAATTTTTAAATTTAGGACATCTGTCAAATGAGCTTGCAGGTAATCTTTCTGGAGGACAAAAAAAATTGTTAGAACTTGGAAGAACCATGATGGTTGATGCAAAATTAGTGTTATTGGATGAAGTGGGAGCAGGAGTAAATAGAACTTTGCTAAAAGATCTCGGCACTGCAATCGAAAAGCTAAATAAAGAAAAAGGTTATACTTTTTGTATGATTGAGCATGATATGGATTTTATAGGGAGATTATGTGATCCTGTAATTGTTATGGCTGAAGGGTCAGTTTTATTTGAGGGTTCTGTTGATGAAGCTAAAAAAGATGAAAAGGTAATAGAAAGTTATCTTGGCAGAGGATCAAAATTAAAGGATGAAGTTTAATGGCATATTTTGAAGGAATAGAGATGACTGGTGGTTATGGAAATGGACCAGATATAATTAATTCTTGTTCTGTCGAAGTAAACAAAGGAGAAATTGTTTCTATCCTAGGACCTAATGGTGCTGGAAAATCTACAGCTATGAAAGCAATGTTAGGCTTATTAAATTTAAAATCAGGATCGGTTAAAATTGATGGTAAAGATATTTCAAAACTTTCTCCACAAGATAGAGTTAAACAAGGAATTTCATTTGTTCCTCAAACCAAAAATGTTTTTGCGGGAATGACAGTTGAGGAAAATTTAGAAATGGGGGCCTTTTTAGTAAACTCTGAGATAAAAAATATTATTGAGGAAATTTACGAACTATTTCCGATCCTTAGAGGAAAAAGAAACCAAATGGTAGGTGAATTATCTGGTGGTCAAAGACAACAAGTTGCACTTGGAAGAGCGTTAATGATTAAACCAACAGTGTTAATGCTGGATGAACCTACCGCAGGCGTATCACCAATTGTTATGGATGAATTGTTTGATCATATCGTTAAAGTTAAAAGAACTAATGTTGCTATTTTAATGGTAGAGCAAAATGCTAAACAAGCATTAAATATTTCTGATAGAGGCTATGTATTGGTTACTGGAGAAAATCGTTATTCAGGGACTGGCAAAGAATTATTGAACGATCCAAGAGTAAGAAGCTCTTTCTTAGGAGGATAGTATGGATCTTATTAATGCAATAATTCTTTTACTAAATTATATTTTTATTCCAGGACTTACTTACGGTTCTCAATTAGCTTTAGGTGCAATTTTTGTTACTTTAATTTATGGAATTCTGAGATTTGCTAATTTTGCAACTGGAGACATGATGTCATTTGGAACCATGATGACAATTTTATTCACTTGGTATTTTCAATCTTTAGGTATTTCTCTTGGAGTTCTTCCTACAGCATTAATTGCACTTCCATTTGGTATTTTTTTTATGATCTTATACATGCTTACAATTGATAAATTTGTTTTTAAGTATTACAGAACTCAAAAAAGTCCGCCAGTTCAGTTTGCTATGGTTAGTATCGGTGTGATGTTTGTAACTCAAGCAGTTGTTAGAATTATAATAGGTCCAGGAGATAGAAGGTTTTTTGATGGAGAAAAATTCATTATCAAGGCTAGAGAATTTAAAGAAATGACAGGTTTAAACGAAGGACTTGCCCTTAAATCTACTCAGGTCATTACTATTTTTGTTACAATAGTTTTAGTCTCTTTATTATTCTGGTTTTTAAATAAAACTAAAACAGGAAAAAGCATGAAAGCTTACTCTGATAACGAAGATCTTGCTTTGCTTTCAGGAATAGATCCTAAGAAAATAGTATTGGTAACCTGGGTAATTGCAGGAATTTTAGCCACTATTGGAGGAGCTTTGTATGGTTTAGATAAAAGTTTTAAACCTTTCACTTACTTTAATAATATGCTTCCTATTTTTGCTGCAGCAATCGTCGGAGGAATTGGAAATCCTTTCGGGGCGTTCTTGGGTGGCTATGTGATTGCTTTTTCAGAAATTTTATTAACATATGCATATAAGAAATTTTTTATGTACATATTACCTGAAAGTATGGAGCCAGAAGGCCTAGTTCAATTACTTTCGACCGATTACAAATTTGCAGTTTCATTTTCAATCTTGGTGATTGTATTACTTTATAGACCATCAGGGATATTTAAAGGGAAAGTATTGTGAGAAAAAATCTAAACGTTATTGCAGCATATAGTATCATGATGGTTCTAATTCTATTAGTTGGAATTTTTCAATCATGGAATATTGCATTATCAATATTTAATCTTTGCTTAATTTCAGCAGTCATGACCATGGGTGCAAACATACAATGGGGTTATGCTGGTTTAATTAATTTTGGAATAATGGGATACACTGCTTTAGGGGGGCTTGCTGCAGTAATAATTTCAGTTGATCCTGTTCAAGAAGCATGGAGAGCTGGTGGATTTGATATTTTAATGTGCTTATGGCTCATCATTGTAATGGTTTTAGTTATCAAATTTATTTTGAAAAATTTTGAAAAATCAAAATTAAGAACTTACAGTATTGCAGCTCTAATTATTGCAGCTATCATAATTATCAGAGTCACAGCGGAACCAGGTATTGAAAAAATTGAAGCTGTAAATCCTGCAACTACTGGTTTTCTCGGCGGGTTTGGTTTACCTATCATTTTCTCCTGGATCGTAGGTGCATTATTTGCTGGAGGATTAGCCTTTATAGTTGGAAAAGTTGCTTTAGGTTTAAGAGCTGATTATCTAGCAATTGCAACACTATTGATTTCAGAAATTGTAATAGCAATAATTAAGCATGAAGACTGGTTAACTAGAGGTGTTAAAAATGTAATCGGCTTAAAGAGACCTGCTCCATATGAAGTCGATCTACAGACTACAGATTGGTTTATAAATTTAGTAGAAAAGTTTAAATCTAGTAAGTTAGATCTAATTACTGATTTATCCGAAAGACAAGCAGCTTTAAATCAATTCGTAATAGAAGGCTCTTCAATATTTGTTAAACTTTGTTACTCAGGTTTATTTTTAGTTGTCGTTATAATACTTTTAATTCTTACGCAGAAAGCTCTTTATTCTCCATGGGGAAGAATGATGAGAGCAATAAGAGATAATGAAGAAGCAGCAAATGCTATGGGTAAAAATGTTGTGAAACAACACTTGCTAATATTTATTTTAGGTTCAGCAATTGTTGGTATTGCAGGAGCAATGCTAGTAACTCAGGATGGGTTATTTACACCAGGAAGTTATAGACCAATGAGATATACATTCTTAATTTGGGTAATGGTCATAGTTGGAGGAAGTGGAAACAACTTTGGTGCAATTTTAGGTGGTTTTGTTGTATGGTTTTTATGGATTGAAGCAGCACCAATTTCAATGTTTTTAATCAACTTCTTTACAGCAGGTATTCCTGAAACAAATGCTATCAAAGCTCATCTTATTGAAAGTGTTCCTTATTTTAGATTTTTATTGATGGGTTTAGGTTTGTTATTCATAATGAGATACCGACCTAAAGGTATACTTCCAGAAAAAATAGAAATAAAATAATTAAACATGAAATATATTATTTTAGGTGCCGCAATTGCTTGGGCTATGTATATGGCTGATAAGTATATGTTTTAATGAACAGAAATCTTTCGCTACTTATTTCAAGTCAGGTTTTTGGTTTCACAGCAGCCAATGTAACAGTTTTTTTAAGTGGAATAATCGGAAGTCAGCTTTCAACTATTAAATCACTAGCTACTTTTCCTCCTTCAATTTATGTAGTTGGTATAGCAATCTCTACTATTTTTGCTGCAAAAGTTATGTCAATTATTGGCAGACGTTTAGGTTTTGTTTTAGCATCTATAGGTAGCTCTTTAGCTTGTTTACTTGCTGCGTACTCAATTTTCATTAATAGCTTTATAATATTTTCCTTTTCTTGTTTTTTGCTTGGTACTGGAATGGCTTTCATACATCAGTATAGATTCGCAGCAGCTGAAACAGTTGAAAAAGATAAAGCACCTAAGGCAGTTTCTATGCTTTTGTTAGCTGGAATTGTCTCAGCATTCATAGGAATTACTTTAGCAAATAAAACAAAAGATTTAATTAGCGATCATGTTTATGTTGGATCGTATATTGCATTAGCATGTCTGACTATTATGCCTGCAATTTTTTTAAGTTTTTATAAAAATTCAAAAATTACTAACAAAAATAATTCAACATATTCCAATGTTAGGACTTACAAAGAATTTGTTTCTGATCCAAAATTTTTACAAGCAATGGTAGCTGCTACTTTTGGTTATGTGGTTATGGCATTTTTAATGACAGCTACTCCAATTAGTATGCATTATGTCCATAAATTAAGTGTAGACAAAGTTGGATTGGTTATCCAATTTCACGTACTTGGAATGTTTCTTCCATCATTCTTGACAGGCAATCTAATAAAGAGATTTGGTTTTTCAAATATAATGTACATGGGAGTATTTTTTTATGCTTTGACAATATCATTAAGCTTATTTGAACCGACTTTTATAAATTATTTTGCCTCATTGATATTTTTAGGTATAGGATGGAATTTTCTATATATCTCAGGAACTAGCTTGTTAGTAACCACCTATAATGAGCAAGAAAAATTTAAAGCCCAAGGATTTAATGATCTAATAGTTTTTTCTGCTACAGCAATTGGAAGTTTATCAGCAGGAATTTTAATTTCATTGTTGAGTTGGAAAATAGTGAATTTTATGTGTATTCCTTTTTTGATAATTATTTTATTTGTAATTTTAAGAGCAGATATAAAAAAAGCCCCAGCAAACTAATTTACCAGGGCTTTTTAAAATAAGATTTAAATTATCTTTGTTTTTTAGTTTTGAATTTTCCGCCTTTAACTTCTTGTTCTAAGAAAGAACCTTCAGCTTCACCAACACTAGTAAAAGATACTCCAGTAGCACCTTCGTAATTTATCTTTTTACCTTTTGCTAGTAAGTCTAGACCTTTCTTTAATTCACCTGGGTAAATTTTAGTACCAGGAGCGTTAGCAACATCCATTACATTTTTCGCAATAGATGCTCTATCAGCAGAGTTACCCGCTTGCATTGCAAGAACGATTAAAGCAGCTGCATCGTAAGACTCTCCAGTGTAAGGACCAGATGAATCTATACCACCAGCTTTTGCAACTTCCGCAAATACACCAGCACCTTTACCGGTAGAACCTGGTAGAGATCCAAATGACTTGCTTAAGTCTTTTCCGAATGCATCAACTAATGATTGACCAATCATACCATCTGATAAAACGAAAGTATCAAACGCACCAGAGTCTAAAGAAGCCTGAATAATTCCTTTTCCTCCTTGGTCAAGATAACCAATAACTGCTACAGCATCACCGCCAGCAGAAGCAAGAGTTGCTACTTCTGATGAGTAATCTGCTTTACCATCTTCATGAGCAGTTACAGTTGTAACTTTAATACCATGAGCTTCAACTGCTGCTTTGTAAACATCAGCTAAACCTTTTCCATAGTCATTGTTAGTATAAGTGATTGCAATGCTTTTTACTTTTCTGTCTTTAGTAATGTCAGCTAAAATTTGACCACCTCTAGCATCTGATGGAGCAGTTCTAAAGAAATATCCATTATCATCTAGAGTAGTTAATCCTGGAGAAGTTGCTGAAGGTGAAATCATTACTACACCGTTTGGTACAGCAACATTTGTTGCAATAGCACCTGTTACACCTGAACAGTCAGCTCCCATAATTGCAGCTACACCACCTGAAATTAAACCTTCAGCTGCTGCTGTTGCTGCTGCTGAGTCAACACAAGTTGAGTCTGCTCTCATTGCTTCAATTTTTTTTCCACCAAGTAATGAACCTGAATCTGAAGCTTCTTTAAATGCAAGCTCTGCAGATGCAGCCATAGCTGGAGTAAGAGATTCAATAGGACCTGTAAATCCTAAAATGATTCCCATTTTGATCGAATGTCCGTCTGCCATAACGTTTGAACCAAAGCTTGATACAAACATAAATGCAGCGATAAATAGTTTTCTCATTATCTTCCTCATTATTGTTAACAATTTATAAAATCTAATTTAAGTATGAATAATTTGAATATTCAATGACAAAATTGGCTTATTTTAAACTATTATCTAATAGAGAACGGGTCTAAAGATGGTTCATCTGATGTGTAGAACCAAGTTGTTTTTACTCTTGTATAATCTTTAATTGAGTCAATTCCTGCCTCTTTACCGTATCCACTATCCTTGATACCTCCAAATGGAGCTGACGGTGAAATTAATCTGTAAGTATTAACAAATGTTATTCCAGCTCTAATTGCTTTTGATACTCTCATACCTCTAGATAAATTGCTGGTATATACTCCAGAAGATAATCCATACTGATTGTCATTCATTTTTGAGATAACCTCTTCTTCAGTATCAAATTTCATTACAGATAAAACAGGTCCAAATAATTCATTTTCTGCAACAGGTAAATTATGATTATCACATTCAATTATAGTTGGCGGAAAGTAATAACCTTTATTTGAAAAAGAATGTCTCTCACCACCACATTTAATTTTTCCACCTTGATCAATAGTTTCTTTAATATTTTTTTCTATTGTTTCTAATTGTTTAAAATTACTTAAAGGACCCATTTCAGTTTCAGGATCCATAGGTGCTCCTATTTTTATTTTAGAAGCTCTTTCAGAAAGTTTGTTTAAAAATTCTGCATAGATACCTTTTTGAATATAAAGTCTTGAACCAGCTATACAACTTTGACCACTTGCTCCAAAAATTCCTGCTGTAATTCCATTAATTGCATTTTCTTGCTCGGCATCATCAAAAACAGCCACTGGACTTTTTCCTCCAAGTTCTAAACTCACTTCAGAAAGATTTTCTGCTGAATTTTTAATTATATGTCTTGCGGTTTCTGGTCCACCTGTGAAAGCAATTTTTTCAACTAAATCATGTGTTGTTAAAGTTTTTCCACATGGGTCTCCAAATCCAGTTATGACATTTACTACTCCTTTGGGTATCCCAGTTTTTTCAATTAATTTGGCAAATTCAAATAATACCGCAGGTGCTAGCTCTGATGATTTAATTACAACAGTATTTCCCATTGCAAGTGCTGGAGCTAATTTAGTAGCAGTTAAAAACATTTGAGAGTTCCAAGGGATAATGGCTGCTACCACACCTATTGGTATTCTAGTGGTTATTGCTTGAATATTTGGTTTATCAATTGGCAAAACTGTACCCTCAACTTTATCAGCTAAACCTGCGTAGTAATCATAGTATTCTGCAATATAGATTGCTTGTTTTTTTGTTTCTCTAAACAATTTTCCTGTATCTATTGTTTCTATTTCCCCAAGCATTTCTGCATTTTCTCTTAATTGGTCCCCAATAGCTCTTAAAAATTTTGCTCTTTCCTTAGGAAGTAATTTAGGCCATTCACCTTCGAATGCTTTTTGTGCAGCTTTAACTGCTTTATCAGTATCTTTAGCACTTGCTTCGGGAACAATTGCCCAAGGTTCATTATTTTCAGGATTTAAAGTTTCAAATGTTTTATTGTTTTCAGCATCTACCCACTGTCCATCAATATACATTTGATATTTTTTAAGTTTACTCATTTTCTTTGATAAAATTGTTAAGAGATAAATTTACATCATCGGCACACTCAATACCACAAAGATGTTTTCCATCCTTGATTATCTTTAATTGGCTTTTTGGTATTAAAGCATTTAATTCTTGAGACATTTTAACTGTAGAGCCTATGTCATATTCTCCAGTCATAACTAAAGTGTGATTTTGAATTTTATTAAAATCCTCATCATTTTGATGTTTTACAAACAGCTCATAAACTTTCAGAAAATGCTCCATATTATTAGCTGCTAAAATAGAGCTAATTTTATCATAAATACTTTGATGGTTTTCAATATACTTGTCTGTAAACCATCTTTTAAGAGCTTGTCTTGACAATTTAAGATCTTTCTTTGCTTGTTCAAATCTTTGATTTACAATTTTTTGTTGCTCTTCGGTTCTTTTATATATTGAGCATAAAAGAGTTAGTGATTGTAAATGTGAACTGTGATTGATAGCAAAATTCCTCGCAATCAAAGAACCTATTGAAAAACCAACCAAATGAATTTTTTTTATATTAAGGTGGTTAATTAAATCAATTAATTGATCCGAAAAGTCATCAAACGAAATTATTTCCTTATCTAAAGATGATTTTCCATGACCAAGAATATCATATGCAAGAGTACTATGATCATTAAAAAAATCTAATTGAGGTTTCCAAATCTCGTGGGTTAAACCTACACCATGAACAAATACAATTGGAATTTCTTGGTCTTTCTTATTATACGAGTAAAAAGTTCCAGAAGCAGTAGTTCCAGTGGTCATCAAGATTTATTTGGGTTCAATTCCCATTTCTTTCATATCTTGATATCGATCACCTGTTCTAGCATGTGCTCTTCCACTAGATGCCCCACCTATCGCAATTACCACCTCATCATTAAATGGTGCATCATGTATAGTAAATTCATGTGTTAGATAATAAGGTCTTAACCCAGAGTCAGTTTTATGCATCATTGGAATAGAAATTTTTGATCCAGCTGGTCCCCTTGTATTTGTAAAACTTAAATAAGATGTGCCTCCCACAGCGTCTCTAAATTTATTTCCAAATCTCAAAGTGTGAATAAAAGCTGATGCATGCTCTATTTCTCCATCCAGTCCAACTACTCCTGCTTTACCATATGCTAATATTTTTTCTGGAGATCCTATTTCTTTTATTAATTCTGGAACAAGTAAATCACCTAACTTAGGAGCCAGATCTAAAATTGTTGGTCTTAAGTCTTCAATAAATCCTTGACCATGCCATGGATTTTTAAAAACTGCAGCAACAGATACTAATAATACAGGCTCTTTTGCTTCCTTGCCTCCTTCAATAAAAGTTTTGTCTACAAATTTTGAAAATTTTCTTAGCTCTAATTTCATTTTTTAATTCTATGTTGAAAACTATCTCTTCTAAAACTGTATAATGCTTTCGGATCTACATCAACATCTATCACAGCAGGTTTATTACTTTTTATTGCAGCTCTAACTGCTTCATTTATTTCAGAAATTTTTTTAACTTTAAATCCTTTTGCCCCATATAATTCAGCAACTTTATCAAAAGATGGACTTGTTATATCAGCACCTAAATATCTTTTACCAAAAAAATCTTTTTGATAAGCTTTTTCGGCTCCCCAACTTTGATTATTCATCACTATAGTTGTTGTATTTATTCCATATTCAACAGCTGTGCTTAATTCAGAAATAGTCATTCCAAAACCACCATCGCCCATCAAACTTACTACTGTTTTTTTTGGTTTTGCTACTTTAACTCCAAGTCCACAAGCAAAAGAGAAACCAACTAGGCCAAAATCCAAAGGTGTGAATAGAGAAGGGGGATCATAGTATTCTAAAGCGTCTGTTGCTTGTAAGCACAAGGTTCCTGCATCTAAAGTGATCGCTGTATTTTTAGGTAAAACTTTTCTTAGTTGTTTAAACAAACTTTTTGGTTGGATTGGAAAATTTTTTCCTAAATTTTCATTTTCTCTATTATTTAAAAATTCTTTTCTTTCTTTAAAATACAAATCAGTCCATTTTTTTACATCTAATTTGATTTTTTCTTTTTTAATTTCTTTATATAATTGAACAGTGGCTGTTGCAGCATCTGCATGAATTCCTATTGATACTGGAAAATACTTTCCAATCATTTTTTTCTCTAATTCAATTTGAATTATTTTTGCTTTTTTATTTATATTCTCATAAGAATAAAATGTTGAATTAAATCCTAGTCGAGTACCAATAGCCAAAATAACATCTGCTTCTTTGACTAATCTTGATGCAACAGGATTACCTCTTGGTCCCATTTGCCCTGCATTTAATTTATGATTAAATGGTATTGCATCTCCATGACCTGCGGCTGTAACAATTGGAACATTAAGCAATTCTGCCAACTTAATAACTTCTCTATATTTTGAGTTATATTTAATTCCAGCCCCAACAATTATTGTTGGATTTTTTGATTTTAGTATCAATTTAGTTGCTTTATTTATTCTCTCTTTATTTCCTTTAAGATTAATTTCACTTGAGAACGAAGGTTTATTTAAATTAATATTGTAAGCATTTTTTTCCGCCAATATATTTCTTGGAAGATTGATACAAACAGGTCCTCTTCTTGGTTTCATTGATAAATCAAATGCATCGCCAATTACTTTAGGAACAATCTTAGAATTTTTTACAGTCCAAGTCTTTTTTGTAATTGGAGCAAATAAGGATTGTTGATCTAACCCCTGAAAAGCATCTTCCATTTTATCTTTTGTTGAGTAAGAACCTGCAATTGCAACCACGGGAGAGAAAGCGGCTTTTGCTTGAGCTACTCCAGTTACTAAATTTGTTGCGCCCGGTCCATTTTGACCTGCAATAATTACACCATGCTTATTTGATGCTCTTGCATATCCATCAGCCATATGTGTTCCAGTTCGCTCATCTCTAACTCCAATAAATTTTATACTTTTTTCATGATAAAGAGCATCAAACATTTCCATTGTCGCAGAACCAATTAAACCAAAAACGTGTTTAGTTTGTTCTCTCTTAAGAGCTCTAACGGCAGCATGACCACCGCTTATTTTTTTTTTGGAGTTGATCACGAAACTTTTTTAACTTCAGTTCCTAAATCATCTTGAAAATGAGGCATAACTTTTTCTGTAAAAAGTTTAATACTTTTCATACAATCTTTATGTTTTACCCCAGGAAAGTTTGACCAAACTTGCAAGTTTTGTAAATTTAATTCAGATTTTAATTCATGAATTTTATCAATCACATATTCAGGTGTTCCAAATAACATATTTCTTTTGTGTAAAAATTCATAATTCAATAAATCCAGCTTACCTTTAGTTTCTGGAAGTTCTTCACCTGGATCCATATGATTGCCTAGACCACGCCAATGACAAACCCAACGCATATAATTTACCATATGTTCGCCAGCTTTTTCTTTAGCTTCTTCCATTGTATCAGCTACAAACATATCTCTAACAAGAGATACACCTTCACCCAAAGGAATATTTTTTTTGGTTACCTCAGATCTTTTATTTTTGTAAGCTTCAAATTTTGCCTTTAGAGCTTTTACAGTTGGTATCCACATTATAATATTAATATTATTCTCAGCTGCCCACTCAATTGATCTAATTCCATCAACTACTTGATGAATAGGAGGATAAGGTTTCTGAAAAGGTTGTGGCAATACACTAATTTTTTTCATCGTGTTATCTTCCATATTCATAAATTCTTCACTTGGTGGACTCATATCATGTTGCCAAACATAATTTGGAGAGGGATATGTATAAAACTCACCTTGATGACTAAAAAACTTTTCACTCCATGCTTTTTTTAGCACTTCAAGTGTTTCAGCAAACAATCTGAAGTTTTTTGCCTGGTCTTTAAGATCAGCTTCTTTGTTCAAATTGATTGCTTCTCTTCCATAAATTCCTCTAGCAACACCGACCTCAACTCTCCCTTTTGAAAGTTGATCTAGTGTAGCAATATCTTCTGCCAATCTTATAGGATTGTGAAATGTAATTACATTTGCAGCTTGTCCGATTCTAATATTTTTTGTTCTTGCAGCTGCATCTACCCCCATCATTATTGGGTTAGTGCATGACTCCATTCCTTCATGATTAAAGTGGTGTTCAGTAAACCAAATAGAGTTCCAATTACTTTGATCACAATATTCTGTGATTTCTTTAGTTTCGTCTAATAATTGATGATATGGTTTGTGTGTCCAGTTAGTGGTATTGCAAAAATAGCCAAATTTCATAAAGCCTCCTTTAAAAGTTAATTTAAAGACGACCGATCCCACTTTCGTAAATCTTTGATTTTAACGACGAGTTATGTATCGCTTTATAAAGTAACGATATCACTTTTTAATAGTAGTGGAAATCTAAAAAAGCTTCTTTTTGTCTGTCCATTGGCCTTTTTTTGTTTTGGGTAAAAACTTTTTAAGATCTAATAGGACTTTTTCAGACAACTTTCTGTATGTAGTAAGTTTTCCTCCATAAATGTTTAAAAGGGGTAATTTTTTTACAATATTTAAATCAAAAACATAATCTCTTGTAACTTTTGAGGCCTCTTTAAAATCCTCTATTAGAGGTCTTATTCCTGAATAAGTATCAACTATATCTTTTTTGCTAATTTGTTTTTTTAAATAATTATTTACTGATCGAATTAAATATTGAGTTTCTTGTTTTGATATTACAGTATTTTCTGGCGATTTAACTTCCACCTCAGTTGTTCCAATTAATGAAAATTTTTTTTTGTAGGGAATTACAAATATTATTCTTTTATCTGTGTTTTGAAATGTAAATGCAACATCTTCTTTATACAATTTCTTTGTAATGATGTGACTTCCTTTAACTAATCTTATTTTATTTTTAGATTTTATTTTTATATTTTTATGTAAAGTTTCATTTATCCATGGTCCAGATGCATTGATTAAAACTTTCGATTTTATTTTTTTTCTATTTTGAAGACTAATGACCCATTCATTGTTAATAATTTCAGCTTTTTTAACTTTGTTGTATTCTAGTATTTTGGCTTTATTTCTTTTTGCATCTTTAGCATTTAATTTTGTTAATTTTTTATCATCAATTTGAATATCATAATATTGAAAACCTGTTTTGTATTTTTCTTTAAGAATATTTGGAAATTTTTTATTAAGATCTAATTTTTTTGATTTTGGAATGCTAGTTTTCCCACCCAAATTATCATACAAAAGTAAACCAAATTTAACTAACCATGCTGGTCTAATTTTATCAGTATGAGGAATAATAAATGGAATTGGCTTTGAGATGTTTTTTGCAATTTTGTAAACAATTTCTCTTTCTTTAAGTGACTCTCTTACTAATTTAAATTCATAATTTTCTAGATAACGAAGACCACCATGAATTAATTTTGTTGACCAAGAAGAGGTTGCACCTCCTATTTCACCTTTGTCAGCTAAACATACCGACATACCTCTACCAGCGGCATCTCTTGCTATACCAGCTCCATTTATACCGCCACCTATTATGAACAAATCAAATACTTTAGCCATCAAACTGAATTGTTTATAAAATGTAATAATAAATTTTCAACGACTTAAATTATTTTAACGCTGATATTCAATAAATTTTTTTAAAGATTGATTTAGAAATTTTTCGTAAATCTGACCTGTGTTAGAATATTTTTTTGAATTAAGGAAAGATTTATTCATTTTAAAGTCATAAGAAGGCTCAAAGAAGAATGGAACGGAAAGTCTCTTGCTTTTGTTCCATAGTACTCTGTGATTTGTAGCTTTAAATTTACCTTTACTTAAAAACTCTAAAGCTCTTCCTGTATTTACTACCAAAGCTTTTTTATTAAATGGTACATCATGCCATTTTTTCGTTTTTCTATTCTGTACTTGAAGACCACCTTTTTTATCTTGATATAGAACTGTAAATATTCCACTATCTACATGCGTTTCACATCCAAGTGCAACTCCATCTTGTTTTGATATCTCAACTGGGCTTGTTTGATTTGGATAATAATTAAATCTTAAAGTACTTAAAGTTTTTAACCTTGAAAAAGCTTTGTTTGAAATATTTGGATCAAGTTTATTTAATTTAATTACACTTTTAAACAAAGTTTCACTTAAATTGTAAATATTTTCAAAATATTTATTCAAGGCCTCAATAGAAGTTTTGTTAAAACATTTATTTAGATCTAAATATTCAATGTATTGGTTTCTAGTTTTTGAAGAATATTTCTTAGTAATTTTTAAATCTCCTATATCCAAACCCTCTTTTCCATTTACATCATTTGGAAAATAACCTCTGTAAAGATTGTTATTTTTTTTATTCCATTTTTTTGGTGATAATTTCCTTTTTTTACTGTCTGACAAATTGAAGAACTTGTTTCCTATTCCACATATTTTATTAATTTCTTTCAAATTGAGACCATGTCCAATCATTTGAAAAAAACCTATATTTACACAAGCTTTCTCAATTTCTTTAATTGTTTTTAACGCACTCCGGGTCTCAAAATTATTTTTGATAAGTGATGATATGTTAATTGTGGGTATATAATTTTTGGTCATCTTCTAACAGGTGTTTCTGTAGCAATGTATTGCTCTCTGACTTTCTCTCTTAAATATATGTATATTCCAGCTGCTATTATACACGCAACACCTAGAAATGTTCTTCCAGATGGAATCTCGTTAAATAGGAAATACCCTGGTATCATCGACATTATAATTAGAGAGTATTCAAATAAAGAAACAACTGATGGAGATGCAACTATGTATGCAGAAAATATACAAAGAAAAGCAATTGATGCTGCTACACCAAAAAATAATATAAATTTCCATGTGTAATCAAAGTTAGAAAACCATTCTCTAAAAATAAATTGAGTTGTTGGGTCAAAATTAGAATTGTTAAACTGACCATTGCCCATAAACAGATAAATAGCTCCACATAATATGAGCGCAATTAAATAGAAATAAAATAGTTGAGTATTTACATCATCTTTGTCGGAGGTATATTTTGTAATTGTCATAGAGGCTGCATAAAAAAATGCACATCCGACAGGAAGTAGACTTTTGTATTCAAAATCTGAAAAATTTGGATCTAAAACTATAAACACACCAATAAAACCAAATACAATTGCAGACCATCTTCTAATTCCAATAAATTCCTTTAAAAAAAATTTAGCAAAGATTGATACAAAAAAAGGGCAGGAGAAAAAAAGCGCATTAGCTGTTGCTAATGGCATGTAAGTTAGAGAAATAAAAAATGCAGAAAAAGCTAAAAAATGTAAAATTACTCTTACCAAAGTTAATATTGGATAATGAGTTTTTAAACTAACCTTTTGCTTTTTAAATTTGATGTAGCAAAACAATAAAATTGCAGCAACAAAGTATCTGCCAAAAAAAATTTCATATAATGCTGCTTTTTCAAATATAAATTTGATTAATGAGTCCTGCATTGCAAATAAAGTCATTGCAATAATAATAAGAACAATTCCTTTAGAGTTATTATCGGTACTCATTTCGCACCTATACCAAAATAAGATAATGAATAATATTTAATTATTTCTTCAGTTTTGAAGAGAACAAAAGATTTTCACTTGAAAATTCAGCTTCATTTTCCTCTATAAAAGAAGCCATCAACTTCAACTTTTCTTCTTCAAATTCTGTTACCTTTCTTTTGCTAAGGTCAATATATAGAGATATCCATTCCATCGATGCTGAAATTTTTTTAGTCTCTTTTGCAATCATTTCCATTTTTAAATGTAATCGTTTTTTATCATGGTCAAAATAAGTTAGGTTTATATCAACAGTTTCACCTTCTTTGACCTCATTAAGATATTTAGTATTAGTCTCTACTACCATCGTGCTTCTATTTAGATTTTTTGCTGCACTTGCTCCCATTTTAAACTTTTCAAGCGCCACTTCCCATGCTTCATCAAATATTAAAACATAGTAAGCCATATTCATGTGATTGTTATAATCAACCCAATTATTTGTGATAGTGAAGCTTTTAAGAAAAACAGACATTTAATAATTTAATTTAATATTAATATCATATAATAAAGTTTTATGAAAAAAGTATTAACAGCTAGTTGTTTATGTAAAGGTGTAAAGTTTAAAACACTTAATAAACTTAGAAGTGTATCAAATTGCCATTGTGTTCAATGCAGAAAAACTCATGGTATATTTGGTGCCTATACAAATATTAAAGACAAAGAAATTAAATTTTTAAATAAAACTACCTTAAAGTGGTTTAAGTCGTCTAAGAATTCTAAGAGAGGTTTTTGTAATAAATGTGGAGCAAGTATATTTTTTAAAGTTGACAAATCTGACAATGTTTCAATTTCTGCAGGAATGCTTGATGGTAAAACAAAACTAAAAACTTTTAGAAATATATTTGTTGGTTCAAAGTCGGATTTTTATCAAATTAATGACAAACTTCCGAAATATAAAAGGTTTGCTAAATAATATTATTTTAAGATTTAGTTAAAGAAGATTGTAGTTCTTGATTAGTAATATAGCCCTTGATATTACCATTCTTATCAACCACTTCACAATTTGAATCTGAACAAACTATTTGAGGTAAAAATTCCTCAATAAATTGATCCTCATTTACTTTAATGACGTTTGATTTATCGATATTTTCAGACTCATTTAAATTTTTCATAATTATTTTTGCTTTGATTACTTTTGCTCTATTAACATCTTTAACAAAAGCTTTTACATAATCATCTGCAGGGTGCATTATAATTTCTTCTGGAGTTCCGACTTGTACCAATTTTCCTGAATTTAAAATTCCAATATGGTCACCTAGTCTCAATGATTCATCAAGATCATGAGTAATAAATACAATTGTTTTTTTTAATTCTGATTGAAGATCAATAAGTTGTTTTTGCATATCACTTCTTATTAGTGGATCTAGAGCACTAAAAGCTTCATCCATTAACATTATGTCTGTATCTGTTGCTAATGCTCTTGCTAAACCAACACGCTGCTGCATTCCACCAGATAATTGATTTGGATATTGATTTTCAAATCCATTTAATCCAACAGCATCAATTTTTTCCATTGAGATTTTATTTCTCTCATCTTCTGTTTTGCCTTGCATTTCCAAACCATATCCAACATTTTGTAAAACTGTTTTATGTGGGAACAAACCAAACCTTTGGAAGACCATACTCATTTTGTGTCTTCTAAACTCAATTAGCTTTTCTTTATCAAGCGACATCACATTTGTGCCCTCAACCAAAATTTCACCATCAGTTGGATCTATAAGTCTATTTAAATGTCTAATTAATGTAGATTTTCCTGAGCCCGAAAGACCCATGCAAACAAACGTTTCACCTTCTTCAATTTTAAGAGAAACATTATCTAATCCAACAGTGTGCCCAGTTTTTTCTAATATTTCATCTTTAGTTGAACCTTCCTTCACCATTGGAAGTACTGATTTTGGATTATTACCAAAGATTTTGTATACGTTGTTAATTTCGATTTTTGACATCAGTTAAGTTCTAACAGTTCATTGAGTACAATGTAAAACAATTTATATACAACTATTAATTGATTTTTATTAATTCGATTTTATTTGATTTTAGTAGTCATTTAAATAATCATTTAACTAATGACCAAATCAGATCAAGATGTTCGTTGCGAACTATCGGCTCTTTATAGAATTTTACATATGTATGGGATGACTGATTTAGCCAATCAATGTGCAGGAGCTAGATCAGCCGAGGATAAAGATTGTTCTTTTGTTCATCCTTATGGAATGTTTTATGAAGAGATTACAGCGTCATCTTTAATAAAGATTGATAAAGATGGAAGAAAGATAAATTCAGATGGACCATGGTTAAATGATGGTTGTATTAATCTTGCACAATGGATTTTTAATTCACGTTCTGATGTTAACTTTTATGTTCACGGACACGCCAACGATGTTATGGCAGTTGGAGGGACAAAAGAAGGTTTGATGTGCCTTTCACAAGCAGCAGTCTATTTAAATCATTTAATTGGATATATTGATTATGAATTTGTTGAGGATAAAGATTTTGGAAAAAAATTCGAAAACCTTATAGGTAAGCACGATATTTTAATTACAAGAAATCATGGATACTATACCGTAGGTAAAACTGCTGCAGAAGCTTTTTTTAGAGCTTATTATTTAGAACAAGCATGTACTGTTCAAGTTAAAAATTTATCAATGGGATTAAGTAAGCATGAAATAGACAAACAAAAAGCTGCTTATTTTTGGGACAATATGAGTAGTTCAGATGATTATAATTATGATGGAAAAACAGAGTGGGCTGCATTATTAAGAAAATTAGATCGTGAAAATTCAAATTATAAAAGTTGATGAAACAAAATTATAAAATTGAAAATATAACTAAAAATTCTACTAATTTAGAAGTTGATTGGAGTGATGGAAAAAAAAGTAAGTTTAATTATTTGTGGTTAAGAGATAATTGTCCTACAGCACACGATAAAGATTCTCGTCATAGAATGTTTAACATTCTCAAAGTATCTAAAGATATAAATCCTAAAAAATTTTCTTTGAACAATGATGGTAAACTCCAAATTGAGTGGAGTGAAGGAAATCATGTTAGTTATTATGATCAAAAATGGCTGAGAGATAATTGTTATACAATTAAAAACAATTTAGAATACATATCACCCTACAAGCTTTGGGATAATTCTCTCCAGGATCACTTAAAAACTGTAGAGATTGATCATGATGAGATTATTAATTCAGATGAAGGATTAATAAAATGGTTGGAACTTTTGCATCATACTGGAATTGCAATTGTAAAAAATGCACCGACAGATGAGAACTCTGGGTTTAAAGTTTTAAATAGAATTAGTCATACTAGAGAAACTTTTTTTAAAACTCCATTTGAGGTAATTAATATTCCAAAACCAAATAATTCTGCTTACACAGCTCATGCTCTTAGAAATCATATGGATTTACCTTGGTTTGAAACACCTCCAGGATATCAATTTCTTCATTGTTTAGTTAATTCTGCAAGTGGAGGAGATTCCTCAGCTGTAGATGGATTTGCAGTAGCAGATTATTTAAGAAAAAATGAAAAGGAAATTTTTGATACACTAGTTAATGTTCACCTTAAATTTAGAGACATGGACTATACTCAAGAATCGGTAAGAAGTTATTATGCACCAGCAATTTCTTTGACTAAAGATAATGATTATCATGACATTAGATTTAGTGTTGCAACTATGGATGCCCTAGATTGCCATCCTGATTTAATGGACAAAGTTTACAAAGCTCATCATCGATTTGGAAATTTATTACACGATGATAAATTTCAAATTAAATTTAGATTAGGGCCAGGAGATATATTTACTTTCAACAATAGAAGATTGCTTCATGGGAGAACTGAATTTGATCCAAATTCAGGTCATAGGCACCTTCAAGGATATTACATGGATCGTGATGAAATTATTGGAAGATTAAGGTATTTGAGAAATTCAAATTAATTCCAACCAGTTACGTTTTTTACCTCTAAAAATTCTTCCAATCCCCAAACTCCTCCCTCTCTACCATTTCCAGATTGTCTGTAGCCACCAAAAGGGGTTCCAACATCAGCTGCATTACCATTTATATAGACACATCCTGATCTTAATTTTTTTGCAACTCTACGTGCTTTTTCTTTATCATCTGTTTGAAGATAATTTCCTAAACCATAAGAAGTATCGTTTACAATTTTCACAGCTTCATCTTCAGTATCAAATGGAATAATTGATAAAACAGGCCCAAAGATTTCTTCCTTTGCGATTCTCATCTCATTAGTAACATCTGTGAAAATAGTTGGTTTAATAAAATATCCTTTATTTAAACCATTTGGCAATTCTGGTCCTCCAGCAGCCAAAGTTGCTCCCTCAGAAATTCCACTTTCAATAAGATTTATAATTTTGTCGTACTGAACTTTTGAAATTACAGGACCAATGTGATCTCCTTTTTTAGTCGCTTGATCAACTTTAATTTTATTAGCTTCATCAACAGCTTCTTTTACTGCTCTTTCATAAATAGATTTTTCAACTAACATTCTTGTAGGTGCATCACAAGATTGTCCTGAATTACTCATTACATTTCGAATACCATCCCTTACTGCATCTTTGTAACTGTCAGCAAAAACAATATTTCCACCTTTGCCTCCAAGTTCAAGACAAACTCTTTTAATTGTATCAGCGGCATTTTTAGAAATTAATTTACCAGCTCTTGTTGAACCAGTAAAAGAAACCATATCAATATCTAGATGACTTGAAATATCTGTTCCAACTCCAGCTCCATCACCATTTACTAAATTAAAAACTCCTTTAGGAAAACCAGCTTCATGGATCATTTCAGCAAACAACATTCCCGATATAGGAGCAATTTCTGAGGGTTTTAAAATCATTGTACAACCAGTTGCAAATGCTGGAGCAACTTTAAGAGCAATTTGATTTATTGGCCAATTCCAAGGAGTTATTAATCCACAAACTCCAATTGGTTCATAACAAATATGATTATTTGATTTTTCATCAAAATGTTCTTCAAAGTTAAAGTTTTTAAGTCTTAATATAAAATCTTCTAAATGATCTCTTCCTGATGCTGTTTGAACATCAGTCGACCAATCCATTGGAGCACCCATTTCTAATGAAATAGCTTCTGCCATTTCATTAAATCTTTTTTTGTAAATAGTTAATAATTTTTCTAATAATGTAATTCGTTCTTCTTTTGAGGTTTCTTTCCAAGTTTCAAATGCTGTTTTTGCAGCTTTTACAGCTCTATTTGTATCTTCAGTGGATCCTAGAGAAATTACTGCGCATGGATCTTCATTACATGGATTGATAACATCAAAATCATTCCTCTTAATTGGATCTACCCATTCACCATCAATATAAAATTTTCTTTTATCTAGCATGATTTTATTTTAGCATAATATTTAAATTTCATATCCTTTTTCCTCGGGTTCATTATCAACTAATTCCTCTGGAAAACCCTTGGCTCTAAAATCAATGTTGTTTAAATCTTCCATTCGTTTTACAATCATAGAAGACCAAGCTCTAGACCCAAATTTTTTTTGTCCATCTTTAAATATTTCAACAATTTTTGGAGATATCTCTAGTGGAGCATTTAACTTCTTCGCTAGATCATCAAATAAGCCTGTGTCTTTTAAAACTAAATCCATTGTAAAATTTATATTATAAGATCCATTTAAAATTACCTGACTTTCTGTTTCGTGAACAAATGAATTTCCTGATGATGCAGCAATTCCTTTGAATGTTTTTTCAAGATCTAGGTTAGATTTTTTTGCAACTGTCCAAGCTTCTCCTAAAGCAACTAGATGTACTGAAGCTAAATAATTTGTAATTACTTTAAGAGTACTTGCTGTACCTAATTCACCAGTATGTAACACCTTTCTACCCATGACTGTTAAGACAGGTAAAATTTTTTCAAATGCTTTTCTCTCACCACCAACAAAAATTGCAATATTTCCTGTTGCAGCTCTATGACATCCACCACTTACAGGACCATCTAAAGGTATAGCATTTTTTGCAATTACTTTTTCCCCAATTCTCTTAACTTCAGCTTCATCGGTAGTACTCATTTCAAGCCAGATTTTATTTTCAGAAAGGCCTTGAAGCACTCCATCTTCAGCTTCCATAACTTCTGCACTTACTTTTATTGATGGTAAAGAAGTAATTATAAGATCAACTTGTTCTGCAAGTTCTTTTCCAGAGTTTGCAACTTTTGCACCAGAACTTTTAAATTGATCTGTTAAATTTTGATCTAAATCTCTTACAGTTAAATCAAATCCATTTCTCAGTAAACTTTCTGCAAGTTTAGCACCTACATTTCCTAGACCAATAAAACCTATCTTCATTATTTTACCTCTTCTTTTTTATTTTTTGTAAAAACTATTAATATGACACCAATAATTATTATTACTCCACCAATGAACAATTCTTTTGTCGGTTCTTCTCCTAAAAGAAAAATCGCAGCCAATAATCCTGTTGGAGGAATTCCCATGGTTACAATGGGTAGAACTTTATAAATTGGATTATTTTTTATGACATAATAAAAGCAACCATATGTAACCGGCTGCATTATAAAACCAATGTAGATTGCAATTATCCAATGATTAATTTCTGCATTAGCAAAATATTCAATAGTATTTCCATCAATGATTGCTGATAATAAAATTAAAATTGGACCAGAAAATAATGCCATCCAAGCAACTAATGCTAATGGGTTAATTTCTTTACTTAAAGGTTTCACCATTACTTGCCCAAGAGCCCAAATAGCAGAACCTAATATCGTCAATCCAATACCAATAATTTTTCCGTCTAAATTTGGTGAGCCAGTTAAAACATAAACACCGATAAACGCTATACCAATACCAATTAAAGCCCTAACTGTTGGTTTCTCTTTAAGCATAAAGTAAGCAAAAATAACTCCAAACGGTACCTCCATTTGTACCAACAAAACTGCTGAAGATGCATCAATCAAGTCTAAACCAGAGTAAGTAATACTGTACTGCAAAGTATTAGCTATTAAAGATGCTATGAATATTTTTAATAAATATCCTCTAGGTATTGGAAACCACCAGACTAAAATTGATGCTGCAAATACAAATCTTAAACCCATTAATAAAATTGGTGGAAAAGATTCGAATGCTGGTTTTGCAATGACAAAACCAAAGCCTAAAAAAATTGGAACCAGTGATGCAATGAAGGTATCTTTTAAATTCATTTCGTTAATTTAATATTAATGATTATTAAAGAACTTCTGATATATTCATCTTTTAAAATATGAATTCAACAAAAATAGATCCAAAATATATTAGTAAATCAAATCCAAGAGTTGGTTTAATAGCTCTTGCAAGTGATTTTATGATTGAGAGAGATTTCATCAATGTCATAAAAGACAGAGAAATTGATTTTTTTGTAAACCGTATTGAGTGTTACAATCCATTAACTCGAGAAAACCTGATTAAAATGTCTAATAAAGTAACTGAGGTTACAAAAGATATTTTACCAGATCAAGATATTGATTGTGTTGTTTATGGTTGTACCTCTGGGACCATTGCAGCTGGATATTATTCTATTGAACAAAAAGTAAAAGCAGCAAAACCAATGGCTGATGTTACAACGCCGAGCACTGCAGCAATTAAAGCTTTAAAAAAATTAAATATAAAAAAAATTTCTTTGTTCACACCTTATAGTAAAAAACTAAATGATGAGGTTTTGGATTATTTTAAAACAGAAGGTTTTGAAATTACTTCTAATTCTTACTTTGATATCGAAGCTGATTATGACATTGGTAAAGTAGATCAAGATTATTTATATGAAGTATTATCTAAAATTGATTTAAATGGGGCAGAGGCTTTGTTTGTTTCGTGCACAGCATTACCTGTGTTACCAATTATTGATAAACTTGAAAAAAAATTAAACACAATAGTTTTATCTAGTAATCAAGCATTAATTTGGGATACACTTGTTAAAATAAATAAAAATAACTCTGTTGAGGGATTTGGAAAACTATTTGAGGCAAACTAATGTCATTTACTAAAGAAGAATACAAACAAAGATTAAAAAAAGTTCAAAAAATGATGCAAGAAAAAGGCATCGAACTTTTAATTTCTCATGACACAAATAATTTATATTATCTAACTGGTTATGACGCCTGGTCATTCTATTATGCTCAATGTGCAATCGTTCATGTAAATGCTGATGAACCATTATGTTTTGTAAGAGCTCAAGATGCAGGTGGGGCTTATATAAAAACTTATTTAAAAGATGAAAATATTTTAGTGTATGATGAAGAGTACATTCATACTTGGCCAAAACATCCTTACCATAGATTAGTTGAAATTATTAAAGAGAGAAAATGGGATAATTTATCAATTGGGTTAGAGATGGATGCTCACTATTTTACAGCTTTTTGTTACGAAAAAATAAAACAAGGTTTGCCAAATGCTAAAATAAAAGACAGTGATCGATTAGTGAATTGGGCAAGATTTACAAAATCTGATGCAGAAATATATTATATGAAATCTGCAGCAAAAATTTCAGAACAAGGAATGAAAACTGCAATGGAAGTTATTAAACCTGGTGTAAGGCAGTGTGATGCAGTTGGTGAAATTCAAAAAGCACTTTTTTATGGAACAGAGGAATTTGGTGGTGAATATTCTAGTATTGCAACTCTTCTTCCAACAGGAAAAGGTACTTCTGCTTCACATTTGACTGCTACTCAAGATAAATTTGTTGAGGGAGAAGCCACAATTATTGAGCTTTCTGGAGTTTATAAAAGATATCATGCGCCAATGGCTAGAACAGTCTTACTTGGAAAGCCTAATCAATTAAAAATTGATACGATGAATAAAACTATTGAAGCTTTAAACTCTGGTATTAGTGCAATTAAAGCAGGAAATACTGTAGATGATGTTGCTCAAGCTTTTTGGAAAATACTCGATAAATATGGCATCGAAAAAAGATCAAGAACTGGTTATTCAATAGGGATAGGTTACCCTCCTGATTGGGGAGAGCATACACTTAATATATATAAAGGAGACAAGACAGTGCTTCAGCCAAATGTTTGTTTTCATATGATTGCTGTGATGCAATTTGGAGATTGGGGCGTAGAGGCGTCTGAGGCTATCAGAGTTACAGAAAACGGTTCAGAGTTATTTTGTAATTTTCCAAAAGAGCTTCATATCAAGAGTTAATTTACTATTGAATTCTACTTTCACAAATGTTTAATAATCAACTTTATGTCTAAAAATCCAGAATTCGTAAAATTTGATAAAGTCGATAAAAGTTATGACGGTAAAGTACTTGTCGTTAAAGATCTTCAATTAGATATTGCTGAAGGTGAATTTATAACGATGCTTGGACCATCTGGTTCAGGTAAAACAACTTGCCTAATGATGTTAGCTGGATTTGAAACTCCAACTAATGGAGAAATTTTATTAGACGGAAATATTATTTCAAACATTCCACCTCATAAAAGAGGAATTGGAATGGTGTTCCAGAATTATGCACTGTTTCCACATATGACAGTTTATGAAAATTTAGCTTTTCCTTTAAGAGTTAGAAAAGTTGAAAAAGATGAAATTGATAAAAAGGTAGATAAAGCTTTGTCGATGGTTTCTTTAAATGGATTTGAGTCTAGAATGCCAGCACAACTTTCTGGAGGACAACAACAAAGGGTAGCTGTTGCAAGAGCCCTTGTTTTTGATCCTGCTGTTGTTTTGATGGATGAACCACTTGGTGCATTAGATAAAAATTTAAGAGAGAGTATGCAGTATGAGATTAAACACATTCATGAAAGCATTGGTGTAACAGTTGTCTATGTAACTCATGACCAAAGTGAGGCTCTTACTATGTCAAATAGAATAGCTGTATTTAATGATGGTAAAGTTCAACAGTTATCTGATCCAGCAGAACTGTATGAGAAACCAGTTAACTCTTTTGTTGCAGAATTCATTGGTGAAAATAATACATTTAATGGTGAAGTCTCTGATATAGATAAAGATAAATGTAAAGTTAAATTAGGTAAAGCAGAAATATTAGCTAATCCTATTTCGGTAAAATCAAAAGGTGAAAAAACTACAGTATCTTTAAGACCAGAAAGAGCATTGATAAATCCAACTGACAAAATGGATAATATGTTCACTGGAAAAATAGAAGAGGTAATTTACCATGGTGACCACACAAGAGTTAGACTGGATTTACTTGGTAGTTCTGAGTTTATTTTAAAAGTACCAAATAGCACCTCAAACCTTGAGCTAAAAGTAAAAGAAGATATCAACATTGGTTGGAACAGTGTTGATGCTAGAGCTTTAGATCCTAAATAGTTTCAAATAAATTCTGAAATAATATTAGATAAAATGAGCTGTTGACTTCACTTGCTCATTTTGGTGTACTTTCTTTATATAAATTAATTTATATTAACGTTTAAACGGAGGAATAATGAAAAAATTAAGTAAATTATTACTTGCTCTTTCTTTTGCTCTTTCAATAACTTCATCAGCATTTGCAGTTACTGTTGCATCTTGGGGTGGAGCTTATACAGAGTCTCAAAAGTTAGGGTATGGTGATCCGACTGCTAAGGCACTAGGAGTAGAAATCAACTGGGTTGATTATTCTGGTGGTTTGTCAGAAATTAAAGCACAAAAAGAAGCAGGTGCTATTACTTGGGATATCATAGACTTATTTGCATTCGATACAATTAACGGATGTGACGAAGGTTTATTTGTTAAATTTGATTTTGACAAAGACTTCCCAGCTGCACCAGATGGAACTCCTGCAAGTGAAGACTTCTTCACAGAAATGCCAAGTGAATGTGCTGTAGGAAACATCTTATATTCTTGGAACTATGCTTTTGACACAAGAGCATTCGGTGGTAAAGAGCCTAAAACTATTAAAGACTTCTTTAACACTAAAAAATTCCCAGGAAAAAGAGCAATCTACACTAGTGCTTTAACTAATTTAGAAATTGCTTTAGCTGCGGATGGCGTGAAGTTAGGTGACGGCGGTGAAAGAGTTTATAGAAAACTTTTATCAGACGGTGGAATCGACAGAGCGTTAGCTAAAATTAAAACACTATGTACAGATCCAAATGGTGGATGTGTATTCTGGTCTGCAGGTGCTCAACCACCTGAATTATTAGTTGCCGGTGAAGTTGTTATGGCAACTGGTTGGAACGGAAGATTCTTTAATGCTGAAGTTGGTGAAGGTGCTCCAATTAAACAAGTATGGGATGGTCAAGGTCTTGACTACGAATACTTTGCTTTAGTTAAGGGTGGTCCAGATGAAGCGAATGCTAAAAAAGCTTTAGCTATGATGACTAACACTGAAATGTTAGCTGGTAGCGCGAAGTACATTGCATACGCTCCATGGAGAAAATCTTCTCTTGATGTAATCACTGCTGGTGAGCCATGGTACAAAGATGGTAAAACAGAAATGATGCCTCAAATGCCAACTGCTCCTGCTAACACTAAAAACTATTTCTTAGTAGACCCATTCTTCTGGGCTGACTATGGAACAGAGATTGGTGAGAAGTGGGAAGCTTTCAAAGCAGGCCTATAATTTCAGTTTTAATCACTGAATTTATATAATATATTTAGGGCGGTTATTAATTAACCGCCCTATTTTTTTATGAGCTCTGAAGCAAAACAAATTTTAACAACTGACGGAATACCATTAGAGGTCAGTTTGAAGAAAGCCGAACGGAAGAATAAGGTTAAAGCCTTTCTTCTAGTTGCTCCTTTGTTATTATTTTTAGTCATCACCTATATATTTCCAATTGGTGAGATGTTTACGAGAAGTATTGATGACAAAATGATTACAAATATGCTTCCTAAAACATTTAAGGAAATGGAAAATTGGGATGGACAAGAACTACCTCCTGAGGAAGTTTTTTCTGCTTTTTATTATGATTACAAAGCCCTTGTTGAAAAACAAGAACACGGAAAACTTGGTCAAAGATTAAATAAAGAAAAAAACGGGTTTAATTCAACAACTAAAAGATTGTTTAGAAATATTAAAAGAAAAAAGATTGACGAAAGCGCAAGTATTAAAGAGCAGATGATGAAGGTCCATAAAAACTGGGGTAAAGTTGAGTATTGGCAAGCTATTAAAAGAACAGCGCCACCTTACACATTAGCCAAGTATCTAAAAGGTATGGACATGTATTATGCTGCTGATGGGAGTATTGCTCAAGTAGATGAAGATAGAAGAATTCATAGAATTTTGTGGCTAAGAACGCTTGAAATTGCTTTTTTTGTAACTCTATTTTGCTTTGCAATGGGTTACCCTATTGCTCATTTATTAGCTACATTACCAATGAAGTACTCTAATTTATTAATGATTTGTGTTCTTCTACCATTTTGGACTTCATTATTAGTCAGAACTGCAAGTTGGATGATTTTATTACAGCAGCAAGGAGTCGTTAATGATTTCTTTGTCATGATAGGATTAGTTGCAGACGATAACAGGCCTGAAATGATGTATAATAAAGTAGGCACTTATGTGGCGATGACACAGATATTATTGCCATTTATGGTTCTTCCACTTTACAGTGTTATGAAAACAATCTCTCCTAGTTTAATGAGAGCTGGAAAATCTTTAGGAGGAACACCTTTTGTTGCTTTTTGGAAAGTTTATTTCCCATTAACTATTCCAGGTATAGGAGCGGGATGTTTATTAGTATTTATATTGGCAATTGGATATTACATTACTCCAGCATTAGTAGGAGGCGCCTCTGGAACTTTGATAAGTAACCAGATTGCATACCATATGAAAACAACTTTGGACTGGAGTTTTGCATCTGCGATGGGATTAATGTTGTTAACTGGAGTTTTAGTTGTGTATTGGATTTATAATAAATTAGTTGGAGTTGATAATATTAAATTAGGATAAAGATGGCATTACCAAGTTATACAGAAACTCGTTATAGAATTTGGCATTATGTTTATTTAGCCATTTGTGCTTTTGTATTTTTCTTTTTAGTTGCGCCTTTATTCGTAATATTTCCATTATCATTTAATGCTGAAGAATTTTTAGTTTTTTCTGAGGGAATGAAAAATCTCGATCCTGACGCTTTTTCTCTAAGATGGTATAAAGATATGGTCTATGGAACTAAAAACCCTTGGGGACTAGCTGCAAAAAATAGTTTTATAATTGCAATATTTGCAACGATAGGATCGATAATACTTGGTACATTGGCTGCGTTAGGTTTAAGCAGTAGGCACATGCCTTATAAGGGAATTATAATGGCTACTTTAATTTCACCAATGATTGTTCCGTTAATTATATCAGGTGTTGCAATATTCTTTTTCATGGCCAAAGTTGGTTTAGCAGCAACACATACTGGAATAGTTTTTGCTCATATAATCCTAGGAACTCCATTTGTTGTAATTACTGTAACAGCAACATTATCAGGATTTGATCATAGTGTAACAAGAGCGGCATCTAGCCTAGGAAGCAACCCCGTAAACACTTTTATGAAAATTACTCTTCCTTTAATATTACCAGGTGTAATTTCAGGAGGTCTATTTGCATTTGTGACTTCATTTGACGAGGTAGTTGTTGTTTTATTTCTTGCTGGTTTAGAAAATACTACAATTCCAGTGCAGATGTGGACTGGTTTGAGAGAACAGCTTAGTCCAACAATTTTAGCTGTTGCAACATGTTTAATTATTCTTTCAACTTTAATATTAATTAGTGCAGAACTATTAAGAAGAAGATCTGAAAGATTAAGAGGAATTAATAGATAAAATTAAACTGATTCAATTATTGTTGCAATTCCCATTCCTAAACCAATACATTGAGTAGCAAGAGCGTATTTTTTATTTTCTCTTTTTAAAAGTTGTGCAGCTTTTCCTGTAATCCTCGCACCTGTTGCACCCAAAGGATGCCCCAAAGCAATTGCACCCCCATCTAAATTTACTTTATTAATATCTATTTCTAAATCTTTGATACAAGCTAGTGATTGAGATGCGAAAGCTTCATTTAACTCCACAATATCAATGTCTTTTATTGAAATTTTAGCTCTATCCAAAGCTTTTTTAGTTGCTGAAATTGGTCCTAAGCCCATATAGTTTGGATCACATCCTTCAACAGCAGTAGATTTTATTCTCCCAAGAATTTCTAAACCATTCTCTATAGCAAAGTTTTCTTCACATATAAGAGTTGCAGCAGCTCCATCAGTTAGAGGAGATGAAGTTGCAGCTGTTACTGTTCCATTTTGATCAAATACTAACTTTAAACTATCTAGTTTTTCCATTGTGCTATTAGGTCTAATATTTTCATCAATTTCACAATCACCTATCTTAGTAATTTCACTTTTGAATTTATCTTTTTGTTGGGCTTCATTTGCTTTTCTATGACTTTCTAAAGAGAACTCTTGTTGTTCTGTTCTTGAAATATCATATTTTTTAGCAACATTCTCAGCAGTAATTCCCATGGATAAATATAAATGTGGATTTTGTTTTTCTTCATCAGAATAAGGGTAGGGTAAAGGATCAAAGCCAGTTCTAACTCTAGTCATGCTTTCAACACCTCCACAAATAAATATCTTGCCTGATCCCATTGCTATTTTTCCTGCCGCAATATGAATTGCCTCCATTGAAGATCCACACCATCTGTCTACAGACATACCAGGAACTCTCATATCTAGATCTGATAAAAAAGTTACCAATCTTCCAATATTAAAACATTGTTCACCAACCTGAAAAGCGCAACCAATAACAACATCATCAATTTCTTTTGGGTTAATTTTTGATTGTGAAACAAGATTTTTTATTACTTCAGCTAGCAGATTAACTGGTTTTACATCTATTAATTTTCCTTTATTTGCCATTGCAAAAGGTGATCTGGAGTAACCAGCTATTACTGAATTATACATTTTTCTCTTTAATATTGTGTTAATTTATATAGCTTACCAATTTAATTAATCAGGAAATTTGTCTTATTTCAAGTTTTTGATTAATTCAATAGAAGTTTATTTATTATGGATATTAAAAAAGTAGTTGTTATTGGATCTGGTACGATGGGTAGTGGAATTGCAGCACACCTGTGTAACGCAAATGTGCCTGTAACTCTTTTAGATTTAACAACAGAAATATCTGAAAAAGCTAGAGACAGAATTCATAAATCAAGACCTCCATTGCTTTTAGATAAAACCAAAATTGAAAATATTAAAGTTGGAAATATTAATGATAATTTTGATGTAGTAAAAGAAGCTGATTGGGTTGTTGAGGCTGTTGTTGAAAGAATTGATATAAAGCACAATATTTATGAAAAAATATTTAAGAACAGAAAACAGGGGGCAATTGTTTCATCAAACACATCATCTATCCCAATTAAAGTTTTGTCAGAAAAATTAACTGAAGAAGAAAAAAAGGATTTTTGCATAACTCACTTCTTTAATCCAGTTAGATACATGGGATTATTAGAAATTGTAAAAAATGAAAATAATGATTTGAATAAAATCAATTCTCTTAAAAAATTTTGTGAAATTGAATTAGGTAAAGGTGCGATCGTTTGTAATGATACACCTGGTTTCTTAGGAAATAGAATAGGTGTTTATGCAATGCAGGTAGCAATGACAGAAGCATTTAGAATGAAATTATCAATTGAAGAAGCTGACGCAGTTTTTGGAAGACCAATGGGTATACCTAAAACAGGAGTTTTTGGCTTATATGATCTAATTGGAATTGATTTGATGGCTGATGTTTTAAAAAGCTTTATTAAAGAACTTTCTGATAATGATGAATTTCAAATTGTCGCAAAAGAAATACCACTTGTAAAAAAATTGATTGATACTGGTTACACTGGACGAAAAGGAAAAGGTGGTTTTTACAGAATGAATAAAAGTGGAAACCAAAAAGTATTAGAAGCTATCAATTTAGAAACAGGTGAATATACAACCTCAAAAAAAATAGATTTAGGAGTTGAGACTATAGATATTAATAATTTAATTAATCGAAAAGATAAATATGGAGAATATGCTTGGGAAGTAATTTCTAAAATAATTAAATACGCGTCTTCTTTAGTTCCAGGAATTACAGACAAATTCAACGATATAGATGAAGCAATGAGACTTGGTTTCAATTGGGCAATGGGTCCTTTTGAAATGTTAAAATCAATTGGAGTTGAAAACTTTTTTTCAAGGATAGATAATTTTGAAAATAATAAATTTTTAGAAAATTTATCTAAATCAAAAGATGAAAACTTTTATGGAGAAAGACAATTATATACTGATATCGAAACACTAGGAAAAATTAGACCAACAGCAATAAAAGTAGATAAAAATAATTCTGCTGAAATTCACCGTTTTAAAGATTTTAATATTGTCGAATTTACTACAAAAGCTTGTGCATTAGATTACGACTCAATGGATGCATTAAAAAATGCAACTGACAAACCGCTCATTGTTATGAATGAAAGTATGCAATTTTCTGCAGGTGTGAATTTGAGTTATACGATGAATTTTGCAGACAAGAATGATTTCAAATCTATAGAAAAATTTATTAAATACTTTCAGGATACTTGTAAAACATTAAAATATTCTAAGTACCCAGTAGTTTCTGCACCTTCAGGTCTTACTTTAGGCGGTGGTTTTGAGGTTTTAGTTCAAAGTAACTTTGTTGCATCACACACAAATATTGTAGTTGGTCTTGTAGAAACAATTGTTGGATTAGTGCCAGCTGGAGGTGGATGTAAAGAAATGTTATGGAGATGGTCACAAACTAATGAGGCAAAATCTGATCCTGATTATGCTCCTTTAAAAGTATTTGATATTATTGGATACGCAAAAACTGCAACTTCTCCTGTAGAAGCAGAGCCTTTAAAATACTTAAAACCTGAGGATAAAAAAATCATGAATAGAAACAGTCTTTTTGAAGAGGCGAAAAAACTTATTCATCAAAATAACGATTTTGTTCCTCCAGAAGAGTGCAAATTTAATTTATCTGGAAAACCTTTGAAAGAAAAGATGATTAAAGTTTTAGAGAAATTATATAATGATAAAATAATATTAGATCATGGAATGCATGTTGGAACTGAACTCGCAAATGTTTTAAGTGGTGGTGATACAAATTTAGATAAAACTTTATCAGAGGATGATCTATATAAATTAGAGTTAGATTCTTTTATGAGATTGATAGAAACCAAGCAAACTCAAGAAAGAATTAAACACACTCTTTCAACTGGAAAACCTTTAGTTAATTAGTCTCTAACATTCTAAAAGTGTTTATATAATCAGGTCTTAGTACATAGATTGCTTTATTCCCTGTTTTAATTTTCTTAAGAATATCTAGACCAAACTTTACTTTTCCAAGCGGAGTGTATTCTCCTTGATAAATTGGGATATCTTTCAAGGTAATAAAAAATTCACTATCTTCAGAGTCAAATTCTGTTGATCTTGCAAAACCAACACTACCTTCAGTAAATTCAAAATCATCACTAAGTTCTGATTTTAATAATCCTAATCCTGATTTTCCACTTCCAATTTTTGAGTAATCTAAATATTCAATATTTCCAAATTTAAGATCACCAGCTTGAACTAAAGTATTTTCAACAACTTTATAGAATGCCGAACCATCATACATTTTTTTTTCAATTAGCGTTTTAAATCTTTCGACAGCTTTTGGAGAAATGTCAGGATATAACTCAATAATAACGTTTCCACATTCTAAATTCATTACAGCGATATTATTTGGGTTCTTAAAGTTTAATTTTTTTAAATCATTGTTGTCTATAAATAGACATTTATTTTTTAATAAAAAAAAAGATGAAAAAGCAGAAACGGCTAAGACTATTAAAAAAATAAATAAAATTTTTTCTGATTTTGAAGCTTTAATTGTTTTAATCATAAAATATTTTCATCGATTTTAGATATATGTAAT
>NZ_JBNAIZ010000004.1:0-101163 GCF_052047875.1 Candidatus Pelagibacter sp. HIMB1521
GTCAGATATAGAGTCGTTTTTTATTTTTTCTTCAATCAAATCTTTATTAACCATTAAAAAAGAAAAGATTTCAGCCATATCTTCTGATGGAATTGATTTAGAGTATTCTGTTAAAAAACCATTGGTATTTTTATATAAATCTAAATTTAATCTATCTGAGCAAGTGGAGCATTCAGCGTATTTAAAATCAGAATTATTAAATAAAGAAAATTTTTTATCATTAAAATCATTCTCATAACTATTTTGAATCATGTGAAAAATTTCATGATGAATCATTCTTTCAAAATATTTTTCGTTAAAGTTTATGTCTAATATTAAAGTTCTATTTTTATTATCTGGTATTCCGCCAGTATTGATGTTCGAAATAAATAAACCTTCACAAAATACAACATATTTTAAATTTATTTTTTTAAGAAATTTAGAATTGTATCTTTTAATATTTCTCTCAATCGTTGGAAATTTTGTATTAAGATTTTCTTGATTTGTCTTATTGCAAGTAATGTTGTCATCTACTCCTATTTTAAAATCTCCTTTTGCATTTAAATAACGGATATTGTTCTCATTTTTTAGTTTATAGATTTGTAAGTTCGGAATTTTGATTAGATTGTATATTTCATCAGCATTTACCTGTGAAAACTGAAATATTAAGATGAATAAAATAATAATTTTCATTAATTTATTATAGACGAATTAGATTAGATAATATTATCTTAGATTATTAAAAAATGACAAAAGAAAGAAACAAAAATCCTATTCAACCAGTAAGTGGAACAAAAGTACCTCGATATGCTGGTCCAAGTACTTTTGCAAGATTACCAGAATTAAGAGATGTCGAGAGCTGTGATGTAGCGATTGTTGGTGTTCCGTTTGATGCTGGAACCAGTTATAGACCAGGAGCTAGATTTGGTCCTCAGAGTATAAGACAAGCATCTAGACATTTAAGAACAAATTATCATCCAAGTTATGATGTGGAACCTTTTAAAATTCAACAAGTTGCAGATGCAGGAGATATTTCGTGTAATCCATTTAGCATTGATGAAGCTATTAAACAAATAGAAGAGGGAGCAACTGATCTATTAAACAAAGTAGGTGGAATAATTAGTTTGGGTGGCGATCATACAATTGCAGTGCCATTGTTAAGAGCAATTAATAAAAAAAATAAAGGACCAGTTTCTCTAGTTCATTTTGATGCTCATTTAGATACTTGGGATACTTATTTTGGTGCTCCATATACACATGGAACTCCTTTTAGAAGAGCAAGAGAAGAAGGTTTATTTTTAGATGATGCTTCAATGCATGTTGGCATAAGGGGACCTCTTTATAGTAGAGATGATATTAAAAATGATGAAAGTTTTGGTTTTAAAATAATTCACTGTGATGAATTTCAAACTGAAGGAACAGATAAAATTGCAGAAAGGATTAGAAAAAGAGTAGGAGATAATCCACTTTATCTATCTATAGATATTGATGTATTGGATCCAGCTTTTGCACCTGGTACAGGTACACCAGAAATTGCGGGAATGACTACACGAGAAATGGTAAATGTATTGAGGGGGTTGTCTGGATTAAATTTAGTTTCAGCTGATGTTGTAGAGGTTTCACCAGCATATGATCATGCTGAAGTTACGTCTCTTGCAGCTGCAACAATAGTTTACGAATTAACAAATTTATTTGCAAAATCATAAGGAAAGGATAATTTTAAATCATGTTAGACAAAAAAAATTTTTATATTAATGGAGCATGGGTTAAACCAAATAGTGCTGAAGAAATTAAAGTAATCGATCCAGCAACAGAAGAAAACTGTGCTGTAATTACTTTAGGAAATAAAGTAGATGTTGATTTAGCAGTTAGTGCAGCAAAAGATGCATACGAGTCTTGGGCTTTTTCTTCTAAAGAAGAAAGGATCACATTATTAGAAAAACTCTATGAAAATTATAAAAAAAGATGGGCAGATATTGCAGAAGCTATAACTCTTGAAATGGGTGCTCCAAAAGATTTTGCTACAAAATTACAGGCAGGAACAGGAGCAAGTCATATTAAATCATTCATCAGATATTTAAAAAATTTCGAATTTGAAAAACCATTAGGTGAACACGCTCCAAATCAAAGATTAATTTATGAACCGAAAGGTGTTTGTGCATTAATAACACCATGGAACTGGCCAATGAACCAAGTTTGTTTAAAAGTAATGCCAGCAATTGCTGCAGGTTGCACTATGGTTTTAAAACCATCAGAATTGGCACCACTTTCCTCAATGATACTTGCTGAAATTATTGATGAAGTAAAATTTCCAAAAGGTGTGTTTAATTTGGTTAATGGTGATGGAGCAACAACAGGCGATGCCCTTACAAGCCATCCAGATATTAATATGATTTCTTTTACAGGTTCAACAAGAGCTGGAGCTTTGATTTCTCAAAATGCTGCTAAAGATTTTAAAAGAGTAAGCTTAGAGCTTGGTGGTAAAGGGGCAAATATAATTTTTAAAGATGCTGATCCAGAAGCAATTGAAAGAGGCGCTTTAAGATGCTTTAGAAATTCTGGACAATCTTGTAATGCCCCAACAAGAATGTTGGTTGAAAAATCAATGTATGATGAAGCTATTGAGAGATTAAAAAAATATACTGAAAACTTTGAAGTTGGTGATCCTAAAAAAGAAGGGGAGCACATAGGTCCAGTTATTTCAGAAACTCAATATAATAAAATTCAAACTTTAATCCAAAAAGGTATTGATGAAGGAGCAAAATTAGTTGCTGGAGGAACAGGCAAACCTGATGGATTAGATAAAGGTTACTTTGTTAAACCAACTGTTTTTGCAGACGTAAATAACGATATGGATGTTGCAAGAACTGAAATTTTTGGACCTGTTTTATCTGTTATCCCATTTGAAACAGAGGAAGAAGCAATTAAAATTGCAAATGATACTTCATATGGATTAACAAACTATATTCAAACCCAAGACTCTGAAAAAGTTCAAAGAGTTGCTAGAAAATTAAGATCTGGAATGGTAGATGTTAATGGAGCTGGTATTGCTGTTGATGCACCATTTGGAGGTTTCAAACATTCTGGTATTGGTAGAGAAGCTGGTGAACACGGCTTAGAAGAGTTTTTAGAAGTAAAAGCTGTAGGTGGTTGGAGTTAATTTACCGATTTATCTTTTACACCTTCTAAAAATTTAAGGCATTTTTTCATTTCGTTTAATTCTATAAACTCATCAATTTTGTGAGCTTGTTCTATGGATCCAGGTCCACAAACAACTGTACTAATTCCTAGTTCTTGAAATAAACCGGCCTCTGTTCCAAAAGAAACCACTTCCCTTGAATTATCACCAGTTATATTTGATACAAATTCACATGCTTCAGATTCATCTAATCTATTAAACCCAACCACTTCACCAATCGTTTCTTTTTTTATGTAAGAATCAGGAAATACCTTTTTCATTTCCGGGAGCAGTACTTCATTTGCATATTTATCAATTTCATTTGTTACAAATTCTCCATCCTCTTTTACAACTGGCCTTGTTTCCCATTCAACACTACATTTGTCTGCAATAACATTATGAGCAATACCACCTTTAATGCCCCCAATTGATAAGGTTGAATGTGGAGGATCAAAGATACTATTTTCTTTAACTCGTTTTTTTAACTGTTCTCTTATTTCTAAAAGTTTTCCAACATACCTAGTAGCATATTCTGCAGCATTTACTCCTAAATGTGGCTTTGAACTATGTCCTGCTAGTCCTCCAAAGTGAACTGTGTATTCATTCATACCTTTGTGAGCATCTATTATTTTCATTGTAGTTGGTTCTCCAATTATACAAATTCCATTTTTGATATCTCTTTTTTTCAATTCCTCTATCAACAGAGGAGCACCAATACACGCAGTCTCTTCATCAAAAGTGTAACAGAAATGTAAATCTCTATCTAAATTACTTTCTTTAAATATTGGTGCATAAGCGAGTGTACAAGCAATAAATCCTTTCATATCACATGATCCTCTTCCATAAAGCTTATCGTTTTTAATTGTTGCAACAAATGGATCGGTGCTCCAACCTTTAGAAACTGGAACCACATCAGTGTGTCCTGATAAAATGATTGGTTTTTTTGTGCTTTGATTTTTTGCTTTTAAAGTTCCAAATAGATTAACTCTTTTTTTATCGTCATCGTAAACTTTGAAAGTATCTATTCCGATGTTATTTAAAATGTTTTCACAATAATCAATCAAATTACTATTATCTTGGCCTGAGATAGTTTTAAATGCAATTAAGTCAGTTAAAATCTTGATTGATTTTTCATATAAATTGTTATCTATACTCATATACTTAAAACACTATATTATATTATGATTAAAGAGCAAATTACCTATGACACTTTTGACAAAGTAGATATTAGAGTTGGCACTGTTATTTCAGTTAAAAAAAATGAAAAGGCTAGAAAGCCATCTTTAGTAGTTGAAGTAGATTTTGGGAGTGAAATTGGCGTCAAACAATCATCAGCTCAAATTACTCATTATTATAATGAGGAGAATTTAAAAGGAAAGCAAGTCATTGCAGTTTGTAATTTTCCTGAGAAAAATATTGCTGGTGTAGTTTCACAAGTATTAGTTTTAGGAGCAATAGATGCTGAAGGGAAAGTTACTTTAGTACACCCGTCACAAAAAGCTGAGAATGGTTTACCAATTGCTTAGCAATGCATCCTGAAATTCTTTCGATAACTTTATTTGGAATTGTTGCTGCATTTACACCTGGTCCTAATAACTTTGTAGCTTTTTATTCTGGTTTTAACTTTGGTATAGTTAGAACACTTCCACATATAATCGGGGTTACCCTAGGTTTTCCATTTTTATTATTATGCCTAGCTTTAGGTTTGATAAATATATTTAAGCTTTATCCTTTAATTCAAGAAATATTAAAATATTTAGGAACGCTATTTTTGATTTATTTAGCTTATAAAATTTCTTTTTCAGGTCCATCAAATCAAGAAAATAAAAATAAAAATCCGATTAAATTTCATGAAACTTTTATCTTTCAATTTCTAAATCCAAAAGGTGTAATTGCATCTATAATTCTTGTATCTACTTACATAAACCCAGGAGAAACATTTGTAAGTTACACGACTCAAATTCTTGTTATGGCTTTACTAGTCTCGGTAACAAGTATAACTCTTTGGACATTTTTGGGTAAATTCTTTAGGAAATTTGCGACAAATCAGAAATTTATTAATTATTTTAATTATGCTATGTCACTGCTTCTTTTAACAAGCATAATAACTTTTTATTTATAAAATATGACACCAGGAAACAAAAATTCTTATAATTCTCTTAAAAAAATTAAAATCAACAACAAAGAGTATAATTATTATTCATTAAGCGAAGCAGAAAAAAATGGGCTAGATGGAATTAATAAACTTCCAAAATCTCTAAAAGTTTTATTAGAAAATTTATTAAGATACGAAGATGATTTGAGTGTTACAAAATCTCAAATAGAAGCAATTAAAAATTGGCTGGAAACAAAAAAATCAAAAACTGAAATTGCATATAGACCTGCAAGAGTTTTGCTTCAAGATTATACAGGAATTCCTGCTGTTGCAGATTTAGCTGCAATGAGAGAGGCTGTTAAAGAAAAAAATAAAGATCCCAATACAATCAATCCATTATCAGCAGTTGATCTTGTAATTGATCATTCTGTTCAAGTTGATCAATCTGCAAAAGCAGATTCATTTGAAAAAAACGTAGATATAGAATTCAATAGAAATGGTGAGAGATATTCATTTTTAAAATGGGGACAACAAGCTTTTGATAATTTTAGAATTGTCCCTCCAGGAACAGGAATTTGTCATCAAGTAAATTTAGAATACTTATCTAAAGTAGTTTGGTCTGAAGAATTTAAAGGTGAGAAATATATATTTCCAGATACACTTGTTGGCACAGACAGCCATACAACGATGGTTAATGGACTTTCTGTTTTAGGCTGGGGAGTAGGAGGTATTGAAGCAGAAGCAGGAATGTTAGGCCAACCTATATCTATGTTGATACCTGAAGTGATTGGTTTTGAAGTTAAAAATAAAATGCCCGAAGGTACGACGGCAACAGATCTTGTTTTAACAGTGGTTAAAATGTTAAGAGATAAAGGCGTTGTTGGAAAATTTGTAGAATTTTATGGAGATGGATTAAAAAATCTAACTCTTGCAGATAGAGCAACTATTGCAAATATGGCTCCAGAATACGGTGCTACTTGTGGTTTTTTTCCAATAGATGATGAAACCTTAAAATATCTAAAATTTTCAGGAAGAGATCAGCACACTGTTGAAGTAGTTGAAAAATATGCAAAAGAACAAGGTTTGTGGGCAAGTAATGATTTAGAATTTACTGATGTAATTTCATTAGACATGTCTACGGTTGTACCAACTATTTCTGGGCCAAAAAGACCTCAAGATAAAGTTTTGTTAACCGATGCACCAACTTCATTTAAAAAAGTTTTATCTGAAGCAACTAATAAAGATAAAAAATCAATATCAAAAGTTTCAAATACTGATTATGAAATTCAAGATGGTTCAATTTTAATTGCTGCTATAACTTCATGTACCAATACTTCAAATCCAAATGTTTTAATTGGAGCAGGTTTGCTTGCTAAAAAAGCTGTTGAGCATGGATTAGAAGTTAAGCCTTGGGTTAAAACATCATTAGCACCTGGATCTCAAGTAGTGACTGACTATTTAGAAAAAGCTGGTTTAAATACTTATTTAGATCAATTAGGTTTTAATTTAGTTGGATACGGATGCACTACTTGTATTGGAAACTCAGGACCATTACCTGAAAATATAGTAGAAGCGATTCAAAAAGAAAATATTCACGCCGTTTCTGTACTATCAGGAAATAGAAATTTTGAAGGCAGAATTTCCCCACATATTAAAGCAAACTATTTAGCTTCTCCACCATTGGTGGTTGCTTACGCAATAGCAGGACATATGGAGTTTGATTTATACAAAGATCCTCTTGGAAAAAGTAAAGATGGGAAAGATATATTTTTAAAAGATATTTGGCCATCAAATCAAGAAATAGAAGATACTTTAAAACAATCTTTGAATGCTGATATGTTTATTCAAAGATACTCAAATGTTTCTGATGGTCCTACTCAATGGCAACAAATTAAAACTGAAAAAAGCAGTATTTACCAATGGGATGAAGGTTCAACTTATGTAAAAAAACCTCCATTTTTTGAAGGTTTGTCTGATGAGCCAGAAGGATTTAAAGAAATTAAAGATGCAAGACCGTTATTAATATTGGGTGATATGATAACAACAGATCACATTTCACCAGCTGGAAGCATACAAAAAGATAGTCCGACTGGAGAATATTTTATGGAACATCAAATTTTACCTAAAGATTATAATTCTTATGGCTCAAGAAGAGGAAATCATGAAGTTATGATGAGAGGAACTTTTGCTAATATTAGAATTAGAAATGAAATGGCACCAGGAACTGAAGGTGGATTTACAAAATTATATCCTGAAGAAAAAGTAATGCCCGTTTATGATGCAGTTGTTGAGTATAAAAAAAGAGGAACTGATTTAGTAGTAATAGGTGGTAAAGAATATGGAACTGGCTCTTCGAGAGATTGGGCTGCTAAAGGTACTAAACTTTTAGGAGTAAAAGCTGTTATTGCTGAAAGCTTTGAAAGAATTCATAGATCAAATTTAATTGGAATGGGAATTTTACCACTGCAATTTAAAGATGGAGAAAATAGAAAAACCTTAAATTTAGTTGGTTCAGAACTAATAAGTGTAGTTGATATTGAAAAAGGCATAAATCCTTCTGATGAAGTTGTTATAGAGATCAAATATATCTCTGGAGAAATTAAAAAAGTGAAGACTTTATCTAGAATAGATACTAAAAATGAGCTGGAGTATTATAAAAATGGAGGAATTCTCCAATATGTGCTAAGGAACATGATTTGATATGGATGAAGATTTATCAATAATAAATGCAAATACTAGAAACGAAAAAATTAAGAATTTTTTTGTTAATAACAAAAAGGTTCTAATTTCTTCAGTTATTGTTTTAGTTTTGGTTGTAATTGGTGTTTACAGTTATGATAAATATACAACCGATAAAAAAAGACAGATATCTGATAATTTTAATGCAATTACTATTGATCATTCTGAAAGTGATAAAGAGACAACTTTAAATAAATTATTGGAGATAATTAATCAAAAAGATCCAACTTATTCTCCACTCTCTCTTTATTTTATAATTGATAACAATCTCCTTTCTGATCAAAGCGAGGTTAATAAATTATTTGATGTCATAATCGATGAAACATCACTAGATAAAGAAATTAAAAATTTAGTTATCTATAAAAAAGCACTATTTAATGCAGATCAGGCAAATGAAGCTGATTTACTAAATATGCTAAATCCATTAATTAATTCAGAAAGTGTATGGAAATCACACGCATTATACTTAATGGCCGAATATTTTTATGCACAAGATCAAAAACAAAAAGCAAAAGAGTTTTTTCAACAAATAACGACTTTAGAAAATCCAAATCCAGATATAAGAATAGAATCAGAGAAAAGATTAAACAGAGATTTGAGTGATTAGACTATTAGCATTATTTATTACATTTTTTCTTTTAAATAATTGTTCTTTCAATGAAAATTCAAGAATTTGGAAAGACAAGGAAAAAGATTTTTCAGAAAAAGAAAATGTAAAAAAAATATTTGCAGAGGAAGAAGTAAAAGTATCTGAATTTAATCAAGAAGTTAAACTTGATTTATCTGGATTAAGAACATCCAATAAAATAATAGATAATACCAATAACTATGGCGCTCAAAGCTATGAGGGTCAATTAGAAAAAATTGGTAGTTTTAAATTCTCAAAGCTAGATGAAATAAATAATCTTAATTACAAGCCAATTTTCCTATCAGGTGGATTAATTTTCTTTGATAAAAAGGGGACAATTATTAGATACGATAATAATAAAAAAGTGTTATGGAAAAAAAATCATTACTCTAAGTCAGAAAAAAAATTAAGACCAAAGTTAAATTTTGCAATTAAAGAAAACAATATATTCATTACGGACAGTATTGCTAAATATTATTCGATTAATCTTGAAACTGGTGAATTGAATTGGGTAAAAAATAATACCTATCCATTTAATTCAGATATCAAAAGTAACAAAAACAAAATTTTTGTCGTTGATTATAAAAATACTTTGAGATGTTATAAAATTGAAGATGGATCTGAATGTTGGAATTTACAAACAGAAGATTCTTTTACTATATCAAATGCAAAATATTCATTAATTGTAATTGATGAAATGATAGTATTTAGTAACTCAATCGGAGATATCACAGCAGTTGATATTGAAACTGGATTAATTACTTGGCAGTTGCCAACTCAAAGCAGTAGTATCATCAATGAAACTTATAACTTTAAAATATCAAAATTAGTATCAGATGGAAAATCCATATTTTTTTCAAATAATAAAAATGAATTTTATTCGGTGGATGTAAAAACAGGAGTAGTTAATTGGATAAATGATTTAAATTCTAATATTACTCCTATAATTACTGGTAATTTGATTTTTACAGTTTCGAATGATGGATATTTGTATGTAGTTGAAAAAAACAAAGGTAACATACTTAGAATTACGGATCTTTTTAATAATTATAAAATCAAAAAAAGAAAAGAAATTGAACCAGTTGGTTTTGTTATAGGTAATACCAATCTATATTTAACAAATTCTGATGGAAAAATAATAATTGCTGATTTAAGTGAAGGAAAAGTTTTAAACGTAGAAAAAGTTTCTGGAGATATTGTTTCAGAACCATTTATATTTAATAATAATTTGTATGTAGTTAGAAACGGTTCTATCGTACAATACAATTAAATATGATCTTGAAATTTTTAGAAAAGATCGGAAGAAAAAAAGTAGTTCTAGATAGAGGACCGTCACACCCAAAATTTGATCAAGCAAAACCATGGATGAATAGATATTATGTGATATTCAGAAATAGACCTAAATGGTTTCCGTTTAATATATTGATTCATGAAATGTTAGATGATGATCATGGTGATGGGGTGCATAACCATTTATGCCCATACATTACAATAATTTTAAGAGGAGGGTACTGGGAAACAACAAAAAATGGAAGATTTTGGCGAAAGCCTGGATACATTGGTTTTAGATCGGCAAATGCTTTTCATAGAGTTGATTTAGAACCAGGCACAAAACCAATGACAATATTTATTCCAGGACCATTTGGTTTACGAAAAGGACCACGATCAGAATATGGTATCGATTTTAAAACTAAAAGAAGTTAATGGCCTTACCTTTTGAAAAAGAATTTATATCTCACTGTAAAAAACAAAATTTAGAAATTAATCCTAGTCAGATAGATTTAGTAAAAAAATTACAAGAATACTACGAGGGTAATTTTCAATCATTAATATCAAAAATTTTTCAAAGCCAATCTTTTAAAAAAGGATTTTATTTATATGGTGATGTTGGTGTAGGCAAAACAATGATTTTAGATTTCTTTTTTGATCAATTAGATCATAAGAAACTAAGGTCACATTTTAATGAGTTTATGTTGAGTTTTCATAATTTTGTTCACGAAAGAAAAGGTAGTAATCAAGAAAATATTATTAATGAATTTGTTAAAAATTTAAAATCAAAAGCATTGATAATTTACTTTGATGAGTTTCAAGTAACCAACATTGTTGATGCTATGATTTTAGGAAAATTATTTGATCAAATCTTCAAAGAAGATATAAAAATAATCGTAACCTCAAATACTAAAATCTCTGAGCTTTACAAAGATGGTCTTCAAAGAGATCAGTTCAAACCATTTTTAAAAATAATGGAGGATCAATCTTTTCAATACGAACTTGTAATTGAAGATGACTATAGAAAATCTAATAATTCTCAAGATAGATACTTTTTTCCACTTGATGAAGAGACTAATTTTAAAATAAATAAATTTTTTAGAACTATTACTAAGGATAAAAATAAAACTGAGAAAATAATTAATGTAAAAGGAAGAAATTTTAAAATAGAAAATTTTTATGAAGGAGTGGCTAGATTTGATTTTAAAACATTATGTGATCAGAATTTAGGTGCAGAAGATTATTTAGAAATTATTAAAAATTGTGTTTTTATAGTAATCGATCAAATACCACAATTTGATAATTTTAATTCTAACCAACAGCAAAGATTTATAACTTTATTAGATATAATTTATGATAATAGTGTTCCAATTGCAGTAACAGCTAATCAAAGTTTGGATAAATTTACATCATCAAAACTATTAGAAAAACCATTTGAAAGAACAATCAGTAGATTATACGAATTAACATCTAAAGTGATGAATTCATGAAACAAGAATTTTTTAATCTTCAAATAAACACAAATGGTCAAAAGTTATATGAATTTACAGATCAAACTCTTAATTGGATAAATGAAAATAATTTTAAGAATGGAATTTTAAATTTGAGCATCCAGCATACCAGTGCGTCTTTAATTGTACAGGAGAATGCCGATCCAGATGTACAAACTGATTTGATTAAATATTTTGATAAGCTAGCACCAATGGATAATTCGCTTTATGTTCATACAACTGAGGGTAAAGATGATATGCCAGCTCATATAAAATCTGCATTAACGAATAATCAAATTTCTCTTAGTATTAAAAATAAAGAATTATTACTTGGAACTTGGCAAGGTCTCTATCTATTTGAACATAGAATACAGTCTCAAAAAAGATCTATAATTCATCATTTTTTGGGAGAATAAGTTATTTTTTCTTAAGAGATTGAAATGCATCCAATGCAGCAGCTCTTGCTTTTTCATGAATAACTATTGGTTGTGGATAGTCTTTACCTATAATTGTTTTAATTGCTTCTTGATATTTGATTTCCATTTCCCAAGGTTTGTGAATGAATTTTGCAGGAACTTTATTTAATTCAGGAACCCATTTTTTTACATAAATTCCTTCCTTATCAAATTTCTCACCCTGAAGAATAGGATTAAAAATTCTAAAGTATGGCGCAGCATCAGCTCCACAGCCTGCAACCCATTGCCATTGTGCTACATTATTAGCTTTATTAAAATCAAGTAAGCAGTTTCTAAAATGCTTCTCTCCCTCTATCCAATTAATTCTCAAATGCTTTACTAAAAAGGATCCAACAACCATTCGAATTCTATTATGCATCCATCCAGTTTCGTATAACTCTCTCATACCGGCATCAACTATTGGATACCCTGTCATACCTTTTTTCCATGCTTTTAAAAACTTTTCATTTTTAGCCCACGGGAATTTGTCAAACTCTTTTCGAAAGTTGCCTTTCAAGAATTCAGGAAAGTAATTAATTAGACTATGAGAAAATTCTCTCCAACCAAGTTCGTTTATATATTTTCTATATCCTATTCCTTTTGATTTTAGCTCACTACACTTTTTCCAAATTGTATTCACATGAATTTGACCAAATTTTAAATATGGGGATAACCTAGAAGTACCATTTACAGAAGGGATATCTCTATTAGTCCCATAATCTTTAATTTTATTTTCTAATAAATCTTTTAGAATTTTTTGAGAATCATTTTCTGAAACTTTCCAATATTTATCAAATTTTTCATACCATTTTTTATTGGGTAAAATATTTTTGAGATCTATAGAATTTTTAAAAAAATTGATGGCTTTAATTTTCTTTTTTACAGTGTAATTTTTACTTGGAGGTTGATTTAGATAAATTTGTTCAGCAGTTCTCCAGAAAGGTGTAAATACTTTAAATGGTGTACCATCATTTTTAGTTACTTCTTGAAATTCATTTAAAATATTACCTTTAAAATATTTGTATTCTATTTCGTTTTTTATGAATAGATCTCTTATTTTTTTTCCTTTAGATATAACATCTGGTTCATAAATTTTATTCCAATAGATACATACATTATCTTTTTTTTTAAGCTTTGAAAAAATATCTAACTCATCACCTTTTAAAATTTCTAGATTGATTTTAAATTTTGAAAGTTCTGTTTTTATTGACTCTAATGATTTAAATAACCACCATTTCTGAGCTTCTCTTTTGTTGTCAAATTCATTATTGTTATAAATATATAACGCAATCACATTCTCATGATTATTAGTTGCAAAGGAAAGAGCTGGATTATTATCAATTCTAAAATCTTCTCTAATCCAAAATATTCCAGTGCTTTTCATTATAATTATTTTTGATTTACTAATTTTTGATACATTTCTTGATCGGTATCACCCTCACAACCAAAAATTAATACATTAGAATTTTCATTAAGATCAATTTTTGTCTTAATTGTTTCATCTTCACAGCTTGCAATTAAACTAATTACACCTGGTGCAGCATTTTCACCTGCAATTATACTTTCTTCACTAAAGCTTGCATTTCCAAGTAATTTCATAGTTTTAGCGATATCATCATCCGGTAAACTTATACAGTGTTTAACTGAGTTTTTTAAGATTTCCCATGGCACAAGTGACACTTCTCCACACGACATCCCGCCCATTAAACTTTCTCGTTTAATATCAATTTTTTCTATTTTTCCAGTTTTAATACTTTCCATTACGCAAGCTGCACTATCTGGTTCTACGACAATTATCGTAGGAATATTATCTAGGTATCTCGCTATCCCAGCTACCATTGCACCAGCCATACCACCGACTCCAGCTTGTAGAATAATATGAGAAATTTTTTCATCACTAATTTGTTCAGCTATTTCTTTCATCATTACTGAATAACCAGCCATTGTATATTTAGGAACCAGCATATAATCTTTCCAAGCAACATCCTGAACAATTTGCCAATTATTTTCTGTAGATTGTTTTATGCATTCAATCAAAGAATTTTCGTAATTGCCTTTAACTTTTATAACTTCTGCACCAAGTGCTTCCATAGCTTTACCTCTTGCATCACTTACAAATTCACTTATGAAAATTTTGCATTTTAAACCTAATCTTTTTGCACCCCAAGCAACAGATCTACCATGGTTTCCAGCTGTAGCAGTCGCTACGATTATTTCTTTATTTCCTTTGGTAACTTTTTCGACAGCATATGCTCCTCCTAAAGCTTTGAAGGATTTTAAATTAAATCTTTTGTTTTCGTCTTTATAAAAAATATTTTTTAAATTTAATTCTTTAGTTAATTTGTTTAATTTAATTAATGGTGTAGGGGAGTATCCTTCCCACTTTGAGATAGAATTATAAGCATCATCTAGATCTTTTGAGGTTAATGAGCTTAAGATTTGATCTCTATCAAATGAATATTTTTTATTATCAGCAAATTCAGTCAATTTCCATTGATGACCGTTAGATAAAATACTCATAAACTAACAATCTAATGTGTTATCTTTTTCCCATTTAGTAACTGCTTTGGATTTATCAAAACTTTCTTTTGATTTAAATTCTTTAATTTCTGTATCTCTTAATTTTATATAACTTGAAATAACATCCGATCCAAAAGCTTCATTCATACTTTTATTATCTTTTAATTGAGAAAGTGATTGATCTAACTCATCTGGTAATTTTGGTAAGTCAGGATATTTTGCAAAGTCTTCGTACATATTGCAATACAAAGGATTGCCAGGATTGATTTTATTTTTGATACCATCTAAGCCAGCAGCCAAAATACTAGCTTGTAATAAATATGGATTTGCTGATCCATCCATTAATCTTAATTCAAACCTTCCTGGATCAGGAATTCTAATCATATGTGTTCGGTTGTTTCCAGTGTAAGAAATACTGCTTGGTGACCATGATGCTCCAGATTTTGTAGGTGGTGCATTAATTCTTCGGTAGCTATTAATTGTTGGATTAAAAAATGCCGACAACGATGATGCGTTTTTAATTACTCCACCTAAGAAAATATATGCAATTTTACTCAATCCAAGTTTATCAGATTTATCTAGAAACTTATTTTTCTTACCTTGCCAAACTGATACATGAGCATGACACCCATTACCTGTTAAATTATTAAATGGTTTAGGCATGAATGTTGCTCTTAATCCGTGTTTTTCAGCAATTGTTTTTACCATGTATTTAAAAAAGGTATGTCTGTCTGCAGTTTCTAAGCAGTCAGAGTAATCCCAATTCATTTCAAACTGTCCGTTTGCGTCCTCATGGTCATTTTGATAAGGACCCCATCCCATTTCAATCATGCAGTCACAAATTTCTTTAATTAAATCATATCTTCTCATCAATGCAGATTGATCATAACAAGGTTTTGATTGAGTATCTCTTGGATCAGCAATTGTCTCTCCATCAGGTGATATTAAAAAATATTCACATTCAACACCCGACTTCATTGTTAAATTTTGTTTCTTAAGTTTTTTAATTTGATTTTTTAACATTACTCTTGGAGAGGCTTCCACTGGTTTACCGTTCATCCATAAATCAGATGCTAACCAACCAACTTCTTTATTCCATGGTAATTGAATCAAGCTATCAGGATCAGGGATCCCAAACATATCAGAGTCTGCTGGCGTCATATCTAGCCATGCTGCAAAACCTGCAAAACCAGCACCTGCATTTTGCATTTCTTTGATTGCATGAGCTGGAACAAGTTTTGATCTTAAAACTCCAAAAAGATCGACAAAGCTAATTAAAAAATATTTAATTTTTTTTTGTTTTGCAATTTTAAATAAGTCTTTAGCCATTACCTAGCTTAACATAATTATTTAAAAAAAGATAAGATAGTTTCTTTATAATAAATCAAATTTACAACTATGATAATTATTATTGCTAAAATTACACCGTATTTAGCTTTAGGAAATGCAACTCCTCTCATTTTTGAGGGTCTTAATTCTTCATTTTCATCTGTCATAAAAAATTTAGATTAAAAAGGGCGCTATTAATTAAAACAGCGCCCAAATTTTTATTTTAATTACCAATCGGTAATATTGCTTTTATGATCATTAGCACCATGTCTCTTCTTTGCTAATCTTGAAAGTTCATCACTTTCAGATTTTGCAGTTAACACGTGCCAACCAATCCATAAAATTATAGCAATGATTACCAGTATACCTTCACTAGATCCAGCACCAGGGTAAACAGCGCCAACTACTTCTTCAGCTGGCTTGTTAAGGTGATCTATCCAGTTTGTTACTGTAGCCATATATTTCTCCTTTACCTGGTTGCAGATGAAACTGCTTTTTCATCTTCTTTAGCAGCCTCCATCATTTCATAATCTAGTCCAGCTATTTCTACCTCTCTAGGGATTCTTAATTTACCCATACCGTGAAGCACTTTAGCTATGACATAGCCTGGTATTAGTCCAAGAACAACAAACATAATTATTGCTCCGATGAACTGTCCAAGAGGATTGATTGTTGCATAAGTAGTTCCATCCCACATAGCACCCACGCTGTATCCAGATGAAGGGTAACCCCATAAAACAAAACCACAAATTATTAGACCAACAACTCCCGCATAACCGTGAACTGCTACTGCACCAACTGCATCATCGATTTTGAACTTTCGTTCAACCCAGTAATGTAGTTTGTATGCAATCACAACACCGATCATACCAATGATCATTGATTGAATTGGATGATATAAGTCATTTCCAGCTGAGGCACAGATAACACCTGCTAGTCCACTAGAGTATGTCCAGAAAGGATCACCTTTAGCAATCCAATATCCGGCCAGTAATCCTCCTGATAATGACATCAAGAAGTTAAAGGTAATACCACTAAGTGTAGTAGGAGTTACGTAAATGTTTGTAGCTGTCCAATAAGATATACCTTCCATTCCATATTCTGGACCTAAGTCGAAAATTGGAATGTTACATGCAGCATAAAATCCCCAGAAACCAGTATAAATTAAAAATAATCCAACTGTTACTAACCAAGGATTTCTAGGCCCTATGTTTCTAGGTTCACCACTTGATGAGAATTTTCCAATTCTTGGACCTAAAACCACAAGAACACCTAAAGCAAATCCACCTGCAATTGCGTGAATTACTCCTGATGCATATGCATCATGATATCCTAAAAGTTTTAACATCCATCCATCAAAGTGCCATCCCCAAGCAGCATCAATTGTCCAAAATACAGATCCGATTGCAATTGCTAGAATACCAAATGCAAAAGTTGTAATTCTTTCAATGATTGCTCCTGAAACGATAGAAGCAGCTGTCCAAGAGAAAAGCAGGAATGCAGCCCAGAAGACACCAGAAATGTGATCTCCTAGATTGATCGCCATAAGTTCACTTGTAGCTGTATACCAAGTAGCACTAAACGCAGACTCGTCTGTGATTAGAGCAGTACTCTCATTCATTATTGAAGGTGCTAATCCAGGTCCTGTTGGAAAAGCCCAGTAAATCCACCAACCAAATAAAAACCAAGTTACTGTCACCAGTGGTATCAGCATTGTGTTTTTCATAAGAGTATGTTGATGGTGTTTGTATCGAGAAGCTCCAACTTCATACATACAGAATCCAACGTGAATTAAGAACATCAGCACCACTGTTACCCAGTAGTAGAACTCTGTAAATATGGTAGTAAGAGCAGCTAACTGATCAGTCATATTCTCTCCCCATATTTGTTATTCTAAACCCTATAAAATTATTAGATTAGTTACAAATATAAAGAGAGACTAAAAACCTAGTGTGGTCACTAGGTTTTTAGAATTAAAATCAACTATTGATTGTTATTTAAAATTTTAGGTATGCCTTTTTCAAATCAACAAGAGGATGTTTTGGAGACATTTGAAACTTAACTAAAAGCTCTCTTGCAATCATGTCTCTGTCTTGTTGATTGTTAGGTAGTTTAATTGATTTTGGAATTGTTACCCATCCATTTGCATTTCTGCAAAACACAGCAGGTCTTCCTTCTTCGTAACCCATGTGTACATCTTCCAACCAATTTAAATCATCCCATCCCATTGCCTCAATATATTTTTTTAAGAATGGAGTTATTTTTTTATAATCAGGCAACAGGTTAACGTCATATCTATAACCAATCGACTGGCCTATCATTTTTTCTCTAGCAGTTTGTTTTTTTACTCCAAACTTAACTTTTGAAACTTTAGCTTTCGATTTAGTTTTTTTAGTTTTCTTTTTAGCCATCGTTACCTCTTATATTTTATGATAGTTATCAACACCAACAGTGTAGTTTGTACCTGCAAGTGGAACTTTCGCTAATGCAGAAGCTTCAGAAGTTAAAGCTGCTAAATCTTCTGGTTCTAACGAATGAATATTTGTCTTACCACAAGCTCTAGCTAATAATTGAGCTTCCAAAGTCATTGAGTGTAGATAGTTATATACTCTCAACGCTGCATCATCAGGATTTAATCTTGCTCTTAGTTTAGGATCTTGTGTAGCAACACCAACTGGACATCTTCCAGTATGGCAGTGATAACATTCCCCAGCTTTTACACCCATTTCTTTTTCGAAATCAGCTTCTGGAATATCTTTGTTGCAGTTAAGTGCAATCATTGATCCAGTACCTATAGCAATTGCATCAGCTCCAAGAGCTAAAGCTTTAGCCATATCAGCACCATCTCTTACACCACCTGCGTAGATTAACGTTACTTTTCCAGTTTTTCCCACATCATCAATTGCTCTTCTCGCTTCTCTAATAGCAGCAATTCCTGGAATTCCAGTATTTGCAGCAGCAATGTGTGGTCCTGCTCCAGTAGATCCTTCCATACCATCTAAATAAATAGAGTCTGGGTCACATTTTGCAGCCATACGCACATCATCATAAACTTTAGATGCACCAAGTTTTAATTGAATTGGAACTTTATTTTTTGTCAATTGTCTTAACTCTTCAACTTTTAGAGCTAAATCATCTGGACCTAACCAGTCAGGGTGTCTTGCAGGTGATCTTTGGTCAATACCAGATGGTAGTGATCTCATTTCTGCAACTTGGTCGGTTACTTTTTGACCCATTAAGTGTCCACCCATACCAACTTTTTGTCCTTGTCCAATAAATACTTCAATTCCATCAGCCAATTGAGCGTGATGAGGATTGAAACCATATCTTGATTGAATACATTGGTAATACCATTTCTCTGAATATCTTCTTTCATCTGGTATCATTCCACCTTCACCTGAACAAGTAGCACTTCCTGCCATAGTAGCTCCTCTTGCTAAAGCAGTTTTTGCTTCATATGAAAGTGCACCAAAACTCATTCCTGTAATGTAAACAGGTATATCTAATTCAATTGGGTTTTCGCATCTTGGACCAATTACAGTTTTAGTTTCACATTTTTCTCTGTAACCTTCGATTACAAATCTTGTAAGTGTTCCAGGCAAAAATACCAAATCATCAAATGTTGGAATTTTTTTCATTAATGCCATTCCACGCATTCTGTATCTTCCTAATTGAGATTTGATGTGAATGTCGTCTATTACTTCAGGAGTAAAAATAGCATTGTGTCCTAGTAGACTTTTATTTCTTTTACCTTCTTCATGAACATGAACGTCAGCTTTTCCACCAACGCCTTTACCGTTCTTTTTACTTTTTTTCTTAGGCATTAAATTGCTCCCTTCTTCTCTGTAGGTTCTAAATTATCGTAATTCCAAAGTTTTTTACCAGCTACAATTTTTTTCATTTTACTAACGTCAAAATTTTCACCAATTTCAGCAACTTTTAATTTTCTTTTTAGCCAATCTTGATCGCTTGCTGTTAATTCAGCATCTACAGCATCACTACCATAAGATCCAATTTCTCCTCCTACGAATATTGTCCCATCGTACATTGAGTCGCCCAGGTTAATTCCAACATCTCCAAGAATTATTATTCTTCCTCTTTGCATCATAAAACCAGTGAAAGCACCTGCGTCACCACCAATAATGATAGTTCCACCTTTCATGTCAATACCAGTTCTAGCACCAACGCTACCTTTGCAGATCAAATCTCCACCTCTGATAGCTGCACCAAAACAAGATCCAGCGTTTTTCTCAATTACAACTTTGCCAGCCATCAAGTTTTCTGCACAAGACCAACCAACTCTTCCATTGATTCTAACAATTGGTCCATCACATGAACCAATTCCAAAATAACCTAAACTTCCTTCAAAAATTAAATTTAATTTATTAAGGATACCCACACCTAAACTGTGTTTTCCTTGAGGGTTTTTGATTACAATTGTTCCGTAACCTTGGCTCATTAAATTATCAATTTCTTTATTAGCCTCCGCAGCAGTCATATCTTTAACGTCAAGATCAGTTCTTTTGTTAAAGTCTACGTCATAAGTTCCAAAGTAATAAAAATTCTCTGCCTCATCTGGGTTAAAGAATTTTTGTTGAGTTCTCCCTGTTAGAACTTCGGTATGCATACCCATTGATTGGGCTTTAGATTTTTTTGATACTGTTTTTAGATTTGCCATACTTTAACCTCCCCATCAAATGGATCATATGTGTCTATTTCTTGTGGTAACACTGATCTAATAGCTATCTCCTCTGATCCCATTGCAACTAAATCATCTGATTCATATAAAACTAAAGGTTTTGCAGCCATAGTGTCTTTAGCCATTCCCAAAGAGTCTTTTGTAGCCACAAAATAAGTAAATACACCGTCTAAACCAGTTAAACTCTCTTTCATGCCTTCTTCTAAAGTTGCACCATCTCTCATTTTTTCTGCAAGATAAACAGCGATTAATTCTGAGTCACACTCAGACATAAATCTCATTCCTTTATTTTCCAACACTCTTCTGTTGTTCCAATAGTTTGTTAACTGACCATTGTGAACTACAGAAACGTCACTAAAAGGATAGCCCCAGAAAGGGTGGGCAGATTTGATATCAACACCAGACTCAGTCGCCATTCTAGCATGACCTATTGCATGAGTTCCAACAACTTTATCTAGGCTATATCTATCACAAACCATTTTTGCGTTACCTAAATCTTTAATAACTTCTAATGATTTACCCATAGATAAAATTTCTACACCTGGAATACTTTCTATTCTTTGAGAAAAATCTAACAAATCTTTTGCGTTGTAATCAATCTCATATCTTAAAGAGTAGGGAAGTGTTCTTTCTTCTTTAACAACTTTAGCTCCCATTTCAGCTAGAGTTTGATCTACAACTTTTTTTCTTTCATCGTATACAGAAACATCTTCCATAACAGACGAACTTCCTTCTCCTACGTTTTCACCAACTTTAAAACGCATGATGAAATTTTTGCCATCTGTATCTCCATACAAAGCATATCCAGTTGAGTCTTCACCTCTATGTTTTAACGCCTGAAGCATTCCTTGTAATTCGCTTCCAACATTTGAGGATTTTCCTCTATGAATTAATCCTGCTATCCCACACATATTTTTATACCCTTTCTATTATTTTATGACCTACGGTAAACAATCAAGATAAGTATCCAGATCCCATTGAGTTGTAGCACCCAAGAATCTTTCCCACTCATCATTTTTGTACCAATGGAAAACTTTATACATTTCATCTGGCATTGCAGATTTAATTACTTCATCCTCTGCAAGTCTAGCCAAAGCTTCACCAAGACTTAATGGAAGTTTCTTAACATCTTTACCAGCCTTTTGAGCTTCGTAAATATTTCTAGACTCAGGAGCAGCTGGTTTTAATTTTTTACTAATTCCATGATCACATGCTTTTAGTAACGCTGCACCTAATAAGTATGGATTGTGCATAGAGTCTACTGATCGGTATTCAAATCTACCTGGTGCAGAAACTCTTAATCCACATGTTCTATTTTGGTATCCCCAGTCAGCATAAACTGGTGCCCAGAAACCTTGATCCCATAATCTTCTATAAGAGTTAACTGTAGAAGATCCTAATGCTGTTAGTGCTGGTAAGTGTTCCATGATACCTGCAATTGATTGTAAACCAATTTTACCTGGTAACTGCATATCTTTAGTATCAGGCATAAAAGTATTTGTTCCACCTTCAACGTAACTAAATACTTCCTCAACACCTGGAAGATTTTTGTTTCCAAGTTTGTTTACTTTAACTTTTCCACCTTTCCATAGAGACATATTTGTATGACATCCACTTGCAGAAACTCCCATGAAAGGTTTAGTCATAAAGCAAGCTATCAAGTTATGTTCTCTTGCAACTTGAGCACAAATTTGTCTGTATGTTGATAATCTATCTGCGTTTCTTAAAACGTTATCATAAGTCCAGTTTAATTCTAATTGACCTGGTGCATCTTCGTGGTCTCCTTGAATCATATCAAGTCCCATCGCTTTTGCGTATTCAATTACCTTCATAAATACAGGTCTCAACGACTCAAATTGATCAATGTGATAACAGAATGGCTTAGAAAAACCTTTACCAGTAGGGGTTCCATCTTCATTTTTTGTTAACCACATCATTTCAGGCTCAGTACCAACTCTTAATTCTAGACCATGTTTTTTCTTAAATTCATCCATGAAAATTCTTAGATTTCCTCTGCAGTCTGAAGTTAAGTGACCGCCTGGATTTTGTCTTTCTTCCCTGTTTCTAAAACATGTTACAAAAACTCTTCCAACTCTTTTGTCCCAAGGTAATTGTACAAAAGTATCTGGATCAGGTATTCCAACAAGCTCCATAGCCTCTGGACCATAACCAATGTAGTTATTATGACGATCTAAAAATAAGTTTGCTGTTGCTCCGTAAACTAATTGAAATCCTTTTTCTGCTGTTCTTTCCCAGTGATCGGCAGGTATACCTTTACCTACGACTCTTCCTGTTACAGAAATAAATTGATAATAAATATAAGTTATTCCAAGTTCGTTAATTTTTTCTCGAACTTTTTTTACTAATTTAGCTCTACCTGGCTGGTTAACATGTTTTTCTAGATCCGTCATTTTCACCCCTCAATGAATTATTAATTATTCAAGCGTAGCTGAAAACTTTATTCGTGTCTAGGCTTAGAGTTTAACTCCAAGGGAACGGACTGTTAGAAGTAGGATGAAGTTCACCCTTCTCGTAACGGTTGAATCTAAACGGTTTCAATAAATCACTTTCAGTACCAAGAATTTCTTTTGCAACAAGTTCACCAACACCAATCATTTTATATCCGTGATTAGCATCAGCAATCATGTAAACGTTTTCAAAAAATCTATCGAAGATAGGAAAAGAGTCAGGTGTCATACATCCTAAACCACCTGATGGTCCTTTTCTGTATAAGTCTGATTTTCCTTCAAATCTTTTTTGGCAATGCGCAAGTGCTGAACACCACATTTCACTAAAAGCGTCTGTTGTTTGATACTCTGGAGATTCAATTCCATAAGGATCAACATTTACTTGATCAAAATGTTTTTTAACAATGTAAGGAGAAGTTCCACCTTGTACACCTAAACCTTCGATATCAGGTTTATAATAAATTCCCCAAATTTTATCTGTTAGTAATTTTTTTGTTTTGTCAGAGTACAAAGGTGCTGTTGAGTCAACGTGAACTACAGGTGGTTGTTTACCGTCATTTGTTTTTAAGAAATCTGGCTCAACACCGATAACTCCTTCTTGAAGCATCCAGTAAGTCCACATATCAGTTTCATGCATCTTACCATCTTTACCTTTTATGTGAGCTGTCTTTGGTAACTCTAACATATTCCAAAAATCTCTTGCCCATGGTCCCGCACCAACAACTACTTGTTCGCACTCAATAGTTCCTTTGTCGGTTTCAACACCAGTTACTGCTTGACTGTTACTTCCTTTTTTAAAACCAGTTACTCTTACACCTTTCATAACTTGAACACCATTAGATGTAGATTTGTTCTCTAGGGCTTTAATTGAATCTTTATTAAAAGCGTATCCACCTTTTTTTTCATGAAGTACAGAAGTGATACCTTGAGCTTGCCAATCATCAAAAATTCCCTTCATGTAATTTGTGCAATCTTTTTCACCTTCAATAAAAACTGATTCATATCCAATTGCTTTTTGTTGTTCATATATACTTGCAACATCTTCATGCATTACTTCTGGAGATATTTGTAAGTATCCTACTGGATTATATTTAAATGCTTTAGGATCACTTTCCCAAACTGAAACTGAATGAGCCATCAATTCTCTCATTGCTGGCTGAAAATAATTATTTCTTACAACTCCACATGCAATTCCACTTGCACCAGCAGCTGTATCTTTTTTTTCTAATACAACTATGTCGCCAGGATTTTTGTAAGTTTCTGAAAGTTTCCATGCAGTACTCAAACCGTGTATTCCACCACCGATTATCACTACTTTTGCTTTTGAAGGTAATGTCGTCATATCAAAACATTATTTTTTGATAATGTTAATTAATATACTTATTTATAGAAGTAAAAATTATATATAAAAATTAGATACTTTTTATATTAGTCAAAAAATTAATTAATAACTGATGTTTTTTAGTGTTTCTAAATAGTTATTAAATTCTTTTATAAATGACTCACTTGGGACTATATTTTTAATTCGCTGGTCAGTTGAAGTTTTTTCAAGTTTAAAGAATCCTTTTTCACAAGCCTCTGTAATTATTAAAGCTGATTTTGGCCTAGATGTTTTAAATAATTTTGTTTTTAATTCTTCAACAGATAGTTTTGTTCCTTCTTTAAAAGCTGACATAACTAATAACATCATGTGATAGTGAGAAGGTGACTTTCTGAAAAAATAATTACTAGAAGTATGGGATTGTTTCATTTGTTCTTCCCAGAAATCTAATAGGGTTTTTTTTTCTTTCGGCATTTTTTTAAGATCTTACTCTAGACTTAGTTGGATCGTAGAATGGGAAGCCAACAACTTTTGCACTAATTCTTTTTTGGTGACCATCAATTTTTCCAACTTCAACTTCAGTTCCAATTTCTGAATATTGAACATCTATTCTACAAAGAGCTACATTTTTATTTAGAGTTGATGATAGACATCCACTTGTAACAATACCCACTTGAGCTCTACCAATATGAACACAATCACCATGACCTGCAATTTCTTTTCCAATCAATTCCAAGCCAACTAATTTTTTTTGAGGATTGTTTTTTCTTTTAATTAATTCTTCTTTACCAATGAAGTCTTCTTCTTTAGTTTTCAAAGGAACCGCAAAACCTATCCCTGCTTCAAAGGGATCTTGTTGACCATCAAATTCATTTCCAAATAAAATTAATCCAGCTTCTATTCTAAGCTTATCAAGAGCAGCAAAACCAGCAGGAATTAAACCGTCATCTTTTCCTGCTTCCATTAATTTATCCCAAACTTCAGGAGCATGGTTTGGATGACACCATACTTCATAACCAAGCTCACCTGTATAACCAGTTCTAGAAACAATTAGCGGAATACCTTGTAATTCTTCAATTCTACAAATTGTAAATCTAAACCAACCTAGCTCATCAATAGATGGTTGGGTAGGTGGTGTAAAAATTATCTTTTTTAAAATTTCTCTACTTTTTGGACCTTGTATAGAAACATTACTGATTTGGTCTGTTGAATTTTTAACATTTGCATTAAAATTTTTTTTCTTCGCTATTTCTTTTAACCATTCTCCAGCATACTCATCACCACATATCCATCTAAATCCTGTTTCGCTTAATCTTAATAATGTTCCATCATCAAACATCATTCCATTTTCATAACACATTGCAGAATATACAACTTGGCCAACTGATAATTTTTTAATGTTTCTTGTAAGTGTGTAATTTAATAATTCCTCAGCATCTGGACCTATTATTTCAAATTTTCTAAGTGAAGATAGATCAATTAATACCGCATCGTTTCTACAGGCATTATATTCATTTACTATTCCGTGTTTCGTATAATCATTTGGAAGCCAAAAACCTCTTGCATCAACAAAATTTCTAGTAAGTTGAGATGTACGTTCGTGGAAACCTGAATTTCTTGTTAATTTTTTTTCTGAATCTGTTTTCATTCGAAAAGCAAATGACTTTCTAAATTCTTTATTTTTGTCATAAGTTCTAACAAAAATTTCAGTAGGATTCCATGAATTACAAGCATCAATATCACTAGGACAAGCTGTAGTACCAATTGTTAAATCTTTTAACGCTCTAAACATTACATAATCACCAGGTCTAGAATAAGATTCATCAGATATTACTGAATTTAATCCAGCAGCTGAAGTATTAAAAAATAAATTAATTGCATGCCATCCTTTTTGTTTTTGAACTCCATATTTAGACATACTCTCAGTTAAATTATCAGAGCAATTAGGATGACCAAAGTAACCAGCATCTTCATAATATTTTGAAGTACATGCAAGATTAAAAGTATCATGTTTACCAACGGTATCTCTTATTACTTCTACTAAGGGTTCATGATCAGTATCATAAAATTTTGAATGTAATCCAGGACCAGGAAAAGTGTTTCCCATAAAAGTTCTAGTAGTTTGCCAATCTAATCCTTTTTCAATCCCTTTTTCTAATTTTTTTGTATCAAATGCCACAAAGTCTGAACATTGTCTCCCAGTTGGACTTATGACTTGAATGTAATCTCCTTCTTTAACTTGGTAAGATGTTGAAGTTTCTTTATCTATGTTTTCTTCATAAAGTGGTTCAAAAACTGGATCAGGTATAACGCTTAGCTCTTTATCATTTGTAATTTTTGCTCTTTTAATAAATATAGTTAAATCTGTCGGTGGATTTTGTTTGGTAACATCCATATCTTCACCTGGTGCAGCAAAGATTGCATAACATTTATCTTTTGATTTAAGTTCAATCTTTTCTTCAGCTTTTGTATCAAGATCAAAAACTATTGATGATTTAGACTCTTTTATATTTAAGCTTCTTTTTTTTAATTGATAATTTGTTGCTAAGATTGTTTCATCTTTTCCATTTAAAATGTCTCTTATGAAATTTTTTTGACTGTTTTCTTTTAAATTTAAAATTCCTAATTCTGACTTTCCATCTTTATTAAAACAAATTATTTCACAAATTTGATTTCCTTCATCGTTGATTATTTCTATTTCATCATCTGGAAAAATTTGAAAAGCAGTAAGAGCACCACCATTTACAATATGTCGTTCAACTCCAGGTGGTAAAATATTTAGTCCAGGATTTTTAATGTCTTTACTTGTTCCAAACATTTTTAAAATTTTTTAATATTGATATATTTTTTATCACCATTTTTATTGATTAAATATATATATATTTTTTAGAACTAATAATTCTTTACCTGGCTATTCGTTTTAACATAGAGTGTTAATATTAATATTAATAGAGGGGAAAAAAATGAAAAAAATAATGTCATTATTATCTGCTCTAGTTATTTCTGTAGTAAGTTTCTCAGGAATTTCTAACGCTGATAGCAAAAAGCCCATCGTAATCCCAACTCATAACTGGTCATCTCAAATTGTGATGGCTTACGTTATTGGTGGAATTTTTGAAAGCATGGGTAACAACGTAAAATATGTAAACGCTGACTCACAAGCAGTTTATGAATCAATAAGAATTGGAGACGTAACTATTTCTCACGAAGTATGGGAGTCTGCATTCGGTAAGTCATTTACTACTGCTCTAGATAAAGGTGGTTTACTTGACTGGGGTGATCATGAGGCAAGAACTCTTGAAGATATGGGTTACCCGAACTGGGTTGTTGAAAAAGGTTTGTGCCCAGGTCTACCAGATTGGACAGCTTTAAAAAATCCAGACTGTGCTAAAAACTTTACAACACCTGACTCTCCAGATGGAAAAGGAAGAATGTTGGAAGGACCTCAAAGTTGGCATGGTGATTTAATTCCGCAAAGAGTTGAAGCTTTAGGTTTAGGTGATCTTTGGTGGGTTAAATTTGCTGGAGGTGCAGATGCACTTTGGGCTGAATTAGCAGCTGCTGAAAAAGAAGGAAGAGGAACTATAATCTTCAACTGGACACCAAACTTTACAGATGGTGCTGGTTTTACATTTATTGACTTCCCTCCATACACAGCAGGTTGCAGACCAGAAGATGGTGGTGATGGTAAATGTGGATCTCCTGATGGATACTTGAAAAAAGCAGTTCATGAGGATTTCCCAAAAACTCACCCAGACGCAGCAGCAGCATTTAAAAAGATGTCATTCTCAACAAGTCACATTGGTGCGATGGCAGCTTTAGTTGATGTTGATAAAATGACTCACGAAGATGCAGCTAAAAAATGGTTAGCTGACAACGAGTCAGTTTGGAAACCTTTTACTAAATAAGGGTAAAAGTTAAAAAAATTAAAATCTCCCCCAACTTGTTTGGGGGGGATTTTTTTTTATTCTAATTTGTGTAAAGTGACAAAATGAAAAAATTTCTAATTTTCATATTTTTAATTTCTTTAATCAACTCATCTGCATTTGCTCGAAGTACAGGATGTAAAGAAGGAAACTGTGAAAATGGTTTTGGCAAATGGATTTATACCGATAAGACAACTTATGAAGGTGAGTGGGTTGCAACAAAAAAAGAAGGTCAAGGAGTTGAGACATGGCCAAACGGATATATTTACAAAGGTGAATTTAAAAATAGTGAATGGAGCGGAAAAGGAGTTTTAACTTTTCCCGATGGATCTACTTATGATGGTGAATGGTCCAAAGGTTTTATGAATGGGCAAGGAACATTTACTTGGGCAGATGGAAAACAAAAATCAGGTACTTGGGTAAACGGAAAGTTAAAAGAGTAATGTCAAAGGAAAATAGTTTAAATAAAACTGAAGACAATTCAAACTCAACAAAGCAATTCATTGGCTTAATAATTGTTACAGCAATAGTGATAGTTTTTTTTGCTGTTTTAAATGGAATATTTGGAGGGGGAGACGAGCTTGTAGAAAAAATGAAATTGGAAGAACAAAGAATTGCTGAAGAGAGAAAACTAAGTGAGCTCATATCTAAATTACCTTCAGGAATATTAGTATCCTTTGATGGAACTGACCATTATAGATTAACTGATGAGGTATATGAGCAAGTATGTAAAGCTACAAAATTAATTCCACAACGAGCAATAATGGGTGCTAATTTTTTAAATTTTAGAGCACACGAGATTTACACAATTAACGGAAATAAAATTGATGAAACTTTTGTTAAATGGGATCAAGAAAAAGGCAAGTGTTATGCAGGTTTTACAGTAAGTGGAAACAATGTTGGGGTAGATGAAACTATTACTGTTAGTGGAGAAGCTTTGAGTTTTTTAAGTACAGGTATTGATACTAGAGTTTACTATATTAAGAATTTTTAATGATGAAAGGTTACAATAATTAACATTTAAATTTTATTGAATTTCATATAACTTTGAGAAGATTTATGTCTGAGACCGTTATTAAGTGTGAGTCAGTTTATAAAATTTTTGGTGAGAATGCCAAAAAAATGCTTGAAGAATCTAACGGCAATGTAGATGCAAAGACATTTCAAGAAAACGGTTGCATAGTAGGAGTTAACAACGCTTCGTTTGAAGTTTCAAAAGGAGAAATGCTAGTAGTAATGGGTTTATCAGGATCGGGTAAATCAACATTACTAAGATGTATTTCAAGATTAACAGATGCAACTGGAGGAAAAATTTTCATAGAAGGTCAAGATTTACTTCAATTGAATAATAAAGAATTAATTGAGCTTAGAAGAAACAAAATGGGAATGGTTTTTCAAAGCTTTGCCTTGTTGCCTCATAAAACAGTTGTAGAAAATATTGCTTTCCCACTTCAGATAAAGGGCATTAAGACTGAAGACAGTATTAGTAGAGCAATGGAAATGGTTAAACTAGTTGGACTTGATGGAAGAGAAAATTATTTTCCAAGAGAACTTTCAGGAGGTCAACAACAAAGAGTTGGGATTGCTCGATCTTTAGCAGTGGAACCCGATATTTGGTTCTTAGATGAACCATTTTCAGCATTAGATCCATTAATTAGAAAAGAAATGCAAGACGAGTTTTTAAGATTGCAAGAAAAATTACAAAAAACAATTATGTTTATTACTCATGATTTTGATGAAGCTTTAAAATTAGCAGATCGAATTGCGATCATGAAAGATGGTATTATAGAACAGTTAGATACACCTGCTAACATAGTTTTAAATCCAGCTACAGAATATGTAAGAAAATTTACTGAAGAAGTTCCAAGAGAAAAAGTTTTAGTCATTGAAGATGTAATGGATAGTTCAAATAAAGATAATTTAGGAGATATAAAAGTTTCAAAAGATGACATTATTGAAAATGTTGCAGAAAAAATTCTTACCCAAGAAAAAATTGTAGCAGTGGTTGACTCCAATAACAATATTATTGGTTCAATAAAACCTTCAACAATTATAGATACAGTTTTTGGAGGAAGAAAAAATAGCAGCTAAACCATGGAATATTTAAAAAAATACCCAAAGTTGTTTCAATGGATATTTTTGTTGGTTGTATTTTTTGCCCTATGTTTTGCAATTGAAGTTCCTGAAACTTATAAATTTATAAGAGGCCAAGCAGAATTTGTAAAAGACCCTAACCAAAGTGTTTATTTTTTTCTAGGTAAAGAAGTCAGATATTATGCGTTTGATGTGTTTTGGAGATTACCACCTTTACTTGGTTGGTTGCCTATTTGGATAAACGACTCTTTATTTTTCTTAATGAACGAGTGGATGCCAATGGAGTTTTGGAATGAAGATACTCAAGAGTTTAAAACTAGACCACTTTTATTAGAGATTAGTAGAAATTTAACGTCTTTTATGACGTTTTTGATTGAGTTGATTAGAGAAATATTGCTTGGAGGATTAGAAACTATAGTTGCATTCACGAGCTGGGACTTTATTGATGCTTATCCTTGGTTAGAATTACCAGGTTTACCTTGGACTATCGTTGCAGCAGGAGCAACAATACTTGCATATAAGTTAAGCGGTATTGGCCTTGCATTGTTTGCAGGTTTAACAATGGTCTATATTTCAATTTTTGGTCAGTGGAAACCTTCAATGCAAACACTTTCTTTTATCTTAGTTGCTGTTCCTCTGTCATTTGTATTTGGTATTAGTTTAGGTATTGCAGCTTACAAAAGTAAACGAGTAGAAAATGCTTTGTATCCAATTCTTTTAGTGATGCAAACAATGCCTCAATATGCAGTATTGGTTCCTGCGCTTGTTTTATTTGGTGTTGGTGATCATGCAGCTGTAATAATTACAATGGTCGTAGCAGTTCCCCCAATGATTTTATTAACCATTCTTGGACTAAGAGCAGTTCCTCCAGAAGTAATCGAAGCAGGAAGAATGAGTGGATGTACAAACTGGCAGTTAATGACTAAAGTACTTATTCCAACCGCAAGAAGAGATATCTTAATTGGAGTTAACCAAGTTATTATGGTTTGTTTTTCTATGGCAGTAATCTCTGCGTTTATTGGTGCTAAAGGATTAGGATTTAATCTATTGCTTGCTTTAAACCAACTTAACATTGGTCTCGCTCTTGAAGCAGGTTTATGTATTAGTTTGATTGCAATTCTATTAGATAAAATGTCATTAGCATGGGCAAATCAACAACAAGATTATTTCGGTAATCTTACTTTTTTCCAAAGAAATAAAAATATTATATTTTTTGGTGGATCAATAATTGTTGGAGCTATTCTTGCTTATATCGGAACATTTATTTTTAAAGATACGTTTAATTATTTATTTGAAGTTCCACACAACAAAGGATTTTCAACAGCTGATTTTTGGAATAAGGGTGTTGATTGGATTTTTGATACATTTTTTGTTTATATAAAAGCATTTAATACATGGTTAATTACAGAAGTGCTTCAACCAATGAGAGCTTTATATTTAAGAATGCCAGCTGTTGCCACTTTAGTATTAGCTGTAGGAGCTGGTTATCTAATTGGAGGAATTAGATCAGCATTAGTTGTTGCTGCTTTAACTTTATTTATAGCATTAAGCCCATGGTGGGATAGAGCATTGGTTACATTGTACATGGCAACTTTTGGAGTAGTTGTTTCTTGTTTAATAGGTTTTACAGTTGGAACTTTATGTTTCCAGAATAAAAAGTCCGCAGCATTTATGTTAGGGGTTTGTGATATTTTTCAAACTTTCCCATCGTTTGTATACTTAATTCCAGTAATGATGTTATTTGGAATTACAGATACTTCAGTTTTAATTGCTGTAATTGTTTACGCTACAATTCCAGCAACCAGATATACTATTGAAGGGTTAAGAAGTGTACCTGCTGGTTTGCATGAAGCAGCAACGATGTCTGGTGTTAATAAATTTCAAAGATTAACTAAGATTGAATTTCCATTAGCTTTCCCACATATGATGCTTGGGATAAATCAAACAATCGTATTTGCTTTATTTATGGTCATTATTGGAGCCTTTATTGGAACAGAAGATCTTGGACAATATATTTTAAAAGCTTTGTCAGATAAAAATGGAGCTGGAATAGGTTTAACATTGGGTATTTGTGTTGCTTTCATAGGTTTGATTTTTGATAATTTAATCAGAACTTGGGTTGAGAAAAGAAAAAAACATTTAGGTATAGCTTAGTCCATTGAAAAAATTAATTATTTCTATCGATCAAGGAACAACATCATCAAGAGTAATTTTATTTGATACAAAAGGCAATATTGTTTTTGTTTCACAATTTGAATTTAAACAATATTTTCCAAAAAATGGATGGGTAGAACATAATCCGAATGAGATCTGGTCCACAACACTTAAAGCTTTAAAACAAGTAATAAATAAAGCCAAAAAATTAAAAGGTCACATACTTACAATTGGAATTACAAATCAAAGGGAAACAACAATTCTATGGAATAAAAAAACAGGAAAGCCAATTTACAATGCAATTGTATGGCAAGATAGAAGAACCCAAGATTACTGTAAACTGCTTAAGAAAAAAAATTATGAAAATCTATTTAGAAATAAAACTGGATTATTTATAGATCCATATTTTTCAGCAACTAAAATTAAATGGATTTTAGACAATGTTAAAATTTCAAAAAAACTTCTTAATTCAAATGATTTATTGTTTGGGACTGTAGATACATTTTTAATTTGGAAATTAACAAAAGGTAAACAGCATTTAACCGAAGCATCTAATGCAAGTCGGACAATGTTGTATAATATTAATAACAATAAATGGGATAAAGAAATTTTAAAAAAACTAAATATTCCACAAAAAATTTTACCAGAGGTAAGGAACTCAGCAGATAATTTTGGAAAAACAGATAAAAAAATTACAGGAGTTGAAATTTCAATTTCTGCAGTTCTTGGTGATCAGCAGGCTGCAGCATTTGGACAAACTTGTTTTGAAAAAGGATCTATAAAAAGTACATATGGTACTGGTGCATTTGTTATTATGAATACTGGTCCAAAAAAAATTAATTCGAAAAACAAATTACTGACTACTATTTGCTATCGATTAAATAATAAGAATACTTACGCCTTAGAGGGATCAATTTTTATAGCTGGCGCAGGAGTACAATGGCTAAGAGATAAAGTAAAATTGATAAAAAAAGCACCTGAAACTGAAAAAATTTCAAAATCATCTAAAATTAATGATGGTGTTTTTGTTGTACCAGCTTTTAGCGGAATGGGAGCACCTTATTGGAGACCAGATGCAAGAGGAGTAATCACAGGACTAACAAGAGACAGTGATTGGAAAAGTATAGTTAGAGCAACAGTAGAATCTGTTGGTTATCAAAGTTTTGATTTGTTTAACTCAATGAACAAGGATGGTTTGAAACCAAGAATAGTTAAGGTAGATGGCGGAATGGTTGCAAATAATTGGTTCACACAATTTTTAGCTGACATTATTAATTTAAAAGTAGTTAGACCAAAAATATTAGAGACAACTGCTTTGGGTGTAGCTTTGTTAGCTGGACTTCAAATAGGAGAATATAAATCTTTAAATCAAATCAAAAATATGTGGAAAAAAGATCGTGTTTTCTCTCCAAATATTAAAAAAACATTAAGAAACGAACTTTTAGCGGGGTGGAAACTAGCAATTAAAAAAACTTTAGCGTAACTAGTATTATGAAAAAAGTTTTAATAATAGGAGCGGGCGCAATGGGTGCTGCATTTACTTTTCCTCTTGCTGACAATAATTATAAAGTAACTTTAACCGAGCCTTACAGCAAAGATCTCTTAAATAAATTAATAACAAAAAAAAAATTTCATCCAGCATTAAAACTTAAATTATCAAAAAAAGTTTCTATCAAAAAATTTTCATCAGAATTACTTAATGAAAAATGGGACTTAGTTGTTGTTGCAGTAAGTTCTATTGGAATTGAAATGGTTAGACAGCATTTAAAAAATATAAAAAGAAAAGTTTCTATTCTCGTTTTGACCAAAGGTCTTAAATATGATCGAAATAATAAAAAAATTATTACTATGTCTGAGCAACTAAACAAAGGAAATCAAAATTTAAATATTTCAGTATTAAAAGGACCTTGTTTAGCAAAAGAGTTAGCAAAAAAAATCAAAAGTTACACTGTGATAGCAAATAAGAATATTAATATTGCAAAAAATATAGGAAAATTAATCTCAACTAAATATTACAAAACAGAATATTCAACTGATGTAAAAGGAGTTGAATTTTCATCTGCAATTAAAAATATATATTCAATGATTATTGGATCAGGTGAAGGTGAAAATACTGCTTCAGCTTTATTTAGAAAATCATTAGATGAAATGGAATATTTAATAAAATATTTTAGAGGTAAAAAAGAAACAGTTCATGGGTTAGCTGGAGTGGGCGACTTATATGTTAGTGCAGTTGGAGGTAGAAACAGTAAAATGGGTGAATATTTAGGAAAAGGTTTTACTTTTAAAGTTGCAAAAAATAAATTTATGAAAAATGATACAGTTGAGGGCGCAGATCTTGCTAGAGAGATAGCACCCTATATATTGAAAAAAATTAATAAAAATAAAATACCACTTATGCATGCACTATTAAGTGCAATCATAAAAAATAAAAAATTAAATGTTAACTATTAATTATTTATTTAAAAACGTCTTCATCGAGTCATCCATTGCAGTTTCCCATGGAGTATGGTGTATAGGTGCAACAGAACCTGTAACAGGTGATGAAAACGATTTATTTCTGTAAGTTAAAATATCTTCTACCTTATGATGTTCCCATTCTTTGAAATGTTTTCTGATTAATTCAAAATCTATTTTTGGATAATCAGACATATCATGAAGTTCTTTTGTGTACTCGGTTTGAAAATCAATCATTTGATCTGGGTTTTCTAATTTTTCCTCCATAGCAACCCATTTATTGATATCTTTGTTGATTTCATCAGCACTTGGCATTTTAATTTTCCCCATAATCACATCTCTTGCAAACCATGCTTGGCAATCAAACATATTAAAAGTATGGAATTGGTCTTGCATACCAAGATATAAAAGTTTTTGATTATCTTGCCAAACAACTCCTTTATATAATTTCGGCGGATATAATCTGTTATGTGTTTTTAACTTAATACTTTCATCTAAAAATGGAAAATGATGCAGGTAACCAGTGCACAAGATTATTGCATCTGCATCTTGTTCAGTACCATCTTTAAAAATTGCTTTTTTTCCTTCCAATCTATCTAGATAATGAACTTCTTTCATACCTTTAGGCCATTTAAATCCCATAGGTGCATTTCGATATCCAATAGTTACACTTTTAGCTCCGTATTTATTACACTGCAGAGCAACATCCTCAGCTGAATAACTGCTTCCTAAAACAATCACATCTTTTCCTCTAAACTCTTCTGCATCTCTAAAATCATGTGAATGCATTATTCTTCCTGGAAAAGAATTCATTCCTTTATATTCAGGAATAAAAGGAACAGAAAAATGACCAGTAGAAACAACTAAATAATCAAATGTATTTTTTGAAATTTCATCTTTAGCTTTGTCTTGATAAGTAATTTCGAATTTTTCATTTTCAAAAACTACATTTGTAACTCTTGTGTTTAGTTTTATTTTATTTTTAATTTTGCCTTTGCTCACTCTACCTAAAATATAATCTTGCAAAACTTCTCTTGGAGGGAAAGAAGGAATTGGTTGTCCAAAATGTTCATCAAAAGAATAATCTGCAAACTCTAAACATTCTTTAGGACCATTTGACCATAAATATCTATACATACTATTATGAATTGGGTCCCCGTATTGGTCACTACCTGTTCTCCAATTATAGTTCCACAAACCTCCCCAATCTTCTTGTTTTTCAAAACAAACTATTTCAGGAATTTTTTCACCTTTATTTTCTAAGTGTTCGAATGCTCTTAACATTGATAGACCGCAAGGTCCTGCTCCAATAATTGCAATTTTACTCATTGTGTTTTCTCCAGTTTATAAATATGCTTACCAAATATAAACAAATTAAAAATAAAATTACAATATAATTATTAACTCAAGATGGCTGAGATAAATATTTCTAATATAAATAAATCTTTTGGATCTACGCATGTGATCAAAGATGTGTCTTTGGATATAAAAAGTGAATCTTTCACTGTATTGGTTGGACCAAGCGGATGTGGAAAATCAACAATGTTAAGAATGATTGCTGGCTTAGAGGAGATCAACTCAGGAACAATTTCAATAGATGGACAAGTTGTAAATGACCTTCCTCCTAAAGAAAGAAATATCGCAATGGTTTTTCAATCATATGCTTTGTATCCACACATGACAGTGTTTGATAATATGGCTTTTGGATTAAAGATTGAAAAAAAATCTAAAGAAGAAATTACAGAAAGAGTTATGGAAGCTGCTAAAATTCTTCAAATTGAAGAATACTTAGAGAGAAAACCAAAACAATTATCAGGGGGACAAAGACAAAGAGTTGCAATTGGTAGAGCTATTACAAGAAAACCAAAAGTATTTTTGTTTGACGAACCTTTGTCCAATTTAGATGCAGCTTTAAGAGTTCAGATGAGAGTAGAATTAGCTAAATTGCATGATCAATTAAATGCAACAATGATTTATGTTACACACGATCAAACAGAAGCAATGACACTTGCAGATGATATAGTTGTATTGGACCAGGGTATTGTTTCTCAAAAAGGATCACCTTTAAAATTATATAATGAGCCAGAAAATTTATTTGTAGGTGGATTTATTGGTTCACCAAAGATGAACTTTATTAATTCTAAAGTTCTAAGTTCTAATAATTCTGGAACAGAAGTTGAAATTTCAGGACAAGGGAAAATTATTGTTCCAAAAATTTCAGATAAAGTTTCACCTGGTGATAGTGTTAAAATTGGTATCAGACCTGAGCATATCTTAATCAATGGAGGCGAAAATTGCTGGGAAAGCAAAGTATTCGTAATTGAAAAATTAGGTTCATCTACTTTTTTGTATCTTGAAAAAGAGGGAGAACCTCTAGTAGTTCAAACTGATGGAGCCAGCAAAGTTAACGTAGGCGACAATCTTAGCTTAAGTTTCGATCTAAACAAATGTCATTTATTTGATAGCAATAATTTAGCCTTTAAATAAAGGTTTTTTTCATTTCTTGTTGAAACTTACTCAAACGAGATATGACACTATTGCATAAGAAATTTCTTTTTAAAAATAATAAGGTTTAATTAAAATAATAATAAGGAGATAACAATGTTTAAAAAAACATTAATAGTATTATCTGCTTTAGCATTTTTTATTAATAATGTTGCTTTTGCAGATATCAAGTTTTGGACAACTGAAACTCAACCAGCAAGAATGGCTAAGCAAGAAGATATGGCTAAAGCTTTCGAAGCAAAAACTGGTATTGCAGTTGAAGTTATTCCAATCGATGAGAAAGAATTAGGTAAAAGAGCAACAGCTGCAGCTGCAGCAGGTGATTTACCTGATGTAATTTATCATACACTTCAATATGTATTGCCATGGGCTGAAGCAGGAATTTTAGATGTTGATGCTAACAATGATGTAGTTAAAGAATTAGGTAAGAAAACTTTTGCACCTGGAGCATTAAAAATGGCTAAGCAAGGATCAAAAATTGCTGCTGTTCCAGTTGATGGTTGGACTCAAATGATCGTTTATAGAAAAGATCTTTTTGAGAAAGCGGGTTTAGAGCCACCAACTAGTTATGCAAATATCACCAAAGCAATAGAGGTTTTATCTTCAAGTGATATGTTTGGATTTGTTGCTGCTACAAAAACAGACGAAAACTTCATGAGTCAGGTTTTAGAACATGTATTATTGGCTAATGGAGTTAACGTAGTTAAAAAAGGTGGTATTAAAAAACAAGGAAACAAACTTAAAAAAGCTTTAGAGTTTTATAAAACAATTGCAAAAGCTAGTCCAGAAGGTGAATTATACTGGAAGCAATCTAGAGAACTTTATTTTGCAGGTAAAACTCCAATGATTATCTGGTCTCCATTTATTATGGATGAGTTAGCAGGGTTAAGAGATTCTGCTCCTCCAACAATAAATGACGATCCAACTTCAAGTGAGTTAGCATCAAAAACTGGTTTCATTACAAACTTTAGTGGACCGAACAATAAAAAAGGTGCTGCTTGGGCAGATGTAAGATACTTTGGTATAACAGCTGATGCAGATACGGATGAAGCTAAACAGTTTATTCTTTATTCTATGGATGAAGGATATACTTCAACTTTAGCAATTGCTCCTGAAGGAAAATTTCCTGTAAGAAGAGGTAATGCAAGTGATCCAGCTGCGTATACTAAAGCTTGGTCAAAACTTCCAGTTGGAGTAGATAGAAAAGCTCCATTAACTGATCTTTATTCAGCAGATGTTATCGATAACATTGTAGCTGGTTTAGATACTGCTAATAGATGGGGAGTTAAAGAAGGTGAACTTTCTAGAGCTTCTAAAGTTATCAATTCTCAATTCATTAATAGAATAACAAGATTATATATTGATGATCAAATTGATGTTGATGAAGCAGTTGATATGATCAATACTGCATTAGCACAGTTCAATTAATTTTAATTTTTTAAAAAAGCGGATAATATTAATTATCCGCTTTTTTTATGAGTAATTCACTTTCAAAAATAGAAAAAAGAACTGCTTATGCCTTAACTTTGCCAGCAGTTTTAATAGTATTTGCAATAGTATTATTTCCAATATTTTCAAACGTTTGGATTAGTTTTAAGGAAGTTCAATTAAAAGATATAAGAATTCCAGAGCCACGAGCTAAAAAAATAGTTAAATCTATTAAAAACGAAGATTCAAAAATAAAGATTATATATAAATTAAGAAATAGTTCCTTAATTCAAGATATTAGAAATATTAAATTTCAAGATAAATTCCCAAGTAATGTTAAACCGATTGATTTAGATGAGAGATGTAAGTTCACTTCAAATAAAGTTCAGTGTGATTTTGGTAATTGGTCAAAAAAATACAGAGAGCAATTTATAATTTTTTTTGAGACAAAAAATGGTGAAAAAATTGATAAAAAACAATTTAAATTAAATAAACCTAATTTAAAGGGAAAAGCAGATAACATACTTTTGACAAGTGATTTTACTTTGTCAAATTTTAAAAAAGTAATCACAAACTATGAATTTAAAGATTTATTATTAACAACATTTTATTATACTTTTTTTGGAACTGTGGGTGCGATTGTTTTTGGAATTTTGTCAGCACAAATGGTAAATCAAAAGTTTAGAGGTCGAAGCTTTGTAAGAAGTACGTTATTGTTTCCTTATGTGGCTCCAGTTGTGGCCTTAGCTTTTACATGGGAACTTCTATTAGATCCTAATAGTGGTACTTTAAATAATCTATTACTGAATTATAGTATAATAGATAAGCCAATAAATTTATTAGGTCAAAAGTATGTATCAATTTTTATTTTTGGTTTTGAATTTAAATTAAGATTAGCGCTTACAACTGTTATTATCTTTGAAATCTGGAGATATTTTCCTTTAGCTTTTCTTTTTATATTAGCAAGACTTCAAGCAGTTCCTAAAGAACTTTATGAGGCAGCAGATATTGATGGTGCTGGGCCTTACACTAAATTTATGAATATAACATTGCCACAGATTACTGCAGTGATTTCAATTTTGTTTATGATTAGGTTTATTTGGAATTTTAATAAGTTCGAAGATATTTTTCTTTTAACAGGAGGTGCGTCAGGAACAAGAACACTTCCAATTAATGTCTATGAACAGGGATTTTCAATAGGAAATATTGGAATGGGATCTGCTGTATCAATGGTGATTGTATTATTACTTTTATTTTTTATGTTAATTTATTTTAAGCTTATAGGAAAAAGAGCCAATGAGAATTAAATCAATTATCACATTTAGTCTAATTTCCTCATTTTTTTTATTTTCACTGATTTCTATTTGGAAAATTTTATCCACATTACAAGGAATTGAGCTTCAAACTTTAAATTTTAATTTTTATTTTTTAAGTGGAATTATAATTTCTATTATTTCAATTTTCTTAAGTGAAAAATTTAACAAATTATCTAAAGTAATTTTATTAGCATCTGTGTTTGTTTTAGTTGATTATTTTATTAATAGTTCTTTACCTGTTTGGCATTATATAGGTACATTTCTTATACTATTATTTTTTGTTAATAAGCTATCTAATTATAATAAAAAACATTTTAATTATGATTTTTCTGCACAAATTATATTTTTTGATTTTTTAACCTTATTTGGAATAATCTTTTTTTCTTTTGTAATTTTATTCCCTTTTTACTTGATGCTAGTAACAAGCTTCAAAACCCAAGCCCTTTTATTAATTAATCCTTTAGATTTCAGTGTTGATTTAACACAAGATATAAAAACCTTATTCAAATCCTATATTGTGGTTTTTACAGAATATAATTTTGGCAGGTACATGCTTAATAGTTCAATTGTTTCAGTAGGCACGGTTATAATTACTTTATTACTTGGGATCCCAGCAGCTTATGCAGTAGCAAGATTAAACTTTTTTGGAAAACATTTTTTATCTACTTCTATTTTAATTATATATATGTTTCCAGCTATTGTCCTCGTCATACCTCTTTACACAGTTTTTAGTCAATTAGGTCTAAGAAATTCTGTATTTGGATTATTAATTATTTATACAGCCACAACACTGCCAGTTGCAATTTATATGCTCCAAGGATATTTCAAAAGTATACCAAAAGAACTTGAAGAAGCGGGTATAATGGATGGACAAAATTGGTTTGGAATAATTGTTAAAATCATTTTACCTTTAAGTTTACCAGCAATTGCCTCTGTAGCATTATATGTATTTATGATTGCCTGGAATGAGTTTTTATTTTCACTAATGTTTTTAGATAGCCCTAGCTCATTTACATTATCAAGAGCAATACAGTTCTTAAACGTAGGAGCTGAAACACCAAGACAATATTTAATGGCTGGTTCAGTAGTTGTAACTTTACCAATTTTATTTATTTTTGTTTATTTTGAAAAATATTTAGTTAGTGGATTAACATCAGGGAGCGTTAAGGGTTAATGAGTTTGTTAAAAAGAGAAGCTGAGAATATTTTATTAAATAATAGGCGTGAGGGATACACTCTGCCTACAAACAATAAGTTGTACCCAGCTCAATGGAATTGGGACTCAGCATATATAGCCCTCGGTTATTCTTATTTTAATAAAGAATACGCAATAGTTGAGTTAGAAAAGTTGTTCGAAGGACAATGGTCAGACGGTATGGTTCCTCATATTTTGTTTCATCAAAAGGATGAAAATTATTTTCCCAATCATAATACTTGGCAGTGTGGCGATAAAATTCCATCATCTGGAATAACTCAACCACCTATAGTCTCAAGTATTTTAAAATTAATGTTAGATAAGAATGAATTTAGTTCGAGTGAAATGAAAAGAATTTTGAACTTAATAAAAAAAACAAAAAAATATTTAGAATGGTTTTATAAATATAGAGACCCAAATGATACTGGTTTAGTATCAATATTACATCCTTGGGAAAGTGGCACAGATAATTCGCCTTTATGGGATTTTCCTTTAAGTAAAATTTTAATTGAAGAAAATTTGGAATATAAAAGAAGAGATTTGGATGTCTCAAGTAGTGATGTACGACCACTTAAAAGAGATTACGATTGTTATATTACTCTTTTAAATCAGTTCAGAAATGAAAAATATAATCCTGAAAAGCTCTATGATATTTCAATGTTTAATGTTGCTGATATAGGTTTTAATTCTTTGTTTTTGAAAGCTTGCAAAGATCTAGTCTATATTGCAACAAAAAATAATATTGACTGTGCTTCAATTGAAAAAAAAATAACAAAAACTGAAAATAAATTGATTAGTTTATATAATCAAAATGATAATTCATTTTATTCATTCGATGTTTTAAATAAGCAATCTTTAGAAATCCCTTCTATTACAAATTATTTTATTTTGTTTGCAGATATTCAAAATAAAGAAATTAATAATTCGATAATTCAAAGTTTAAAAAAGTATAATTCGAATGAAAAATATTTCTTTTCGTCAATAAAGCCTGATAGCAAATATTTTGAGGAGATAAGATATTGGAGAGGACCTGTTTGGATTAATTGTAATTGGATCTTATATAAAGGATTATTGGAAAAAGACCCTAATTTTGCTAATAAAATAAAATCACATACATTAGATTTAATGCATGAAAAGGATTTTCATGAATACTACAGTTGTAAATCAGGAACTCCTTATGGTGCTAATAATTTTTCTTGGTCAGCAGCTTTATATTTGGATTTAATAAATTAAAAGTCTAGTGGAATGGAATTCTCTTCCACAAGTTTTTTGAAAAAATAATATGACTTTTTAGGAGTTCTTTTTAAAGTCTTAAAATCAACGTGCACTATTCCAAATCTCTTTTCAAATCCTAATGCCCATTCAAAATTATCCATGAATGTCCATGCAAAATAGCTTTTAACTTTAGCTCCATCATCAATAGATTTTTTTACAGCATTTAAATATTTTTTAAAATAATCAATACGATCGGTGTCGTTTATTTCTCCATTTTTTTCAATTAAATCTGGATATGCAGCTCCGTTTTCAGTTAAATAAATATCTGGATTTCCATAATTATTTTTTAAATCCATAATTTGATCATAATAAGCATCTGGAACAATTTCCCATCCCATAAGAGTTAACTTTGTATCTTTATCTTCAAGACCAAAAGGTAATTCATCATTAACTGCTCCTCTTGCTTTAAGTAAATTATTGTTGTCAGCTTTAATTCTATAATGTTGATAATGGTTTAATCCTATAAAATCATTTTTTTGAAAAATAGTTTTCATGTCATCTTGTTGAATATGTTTTGAGACATTATCAATTAATAATTCTGGATACTTTCCAAGATACATAGGGTCAGCAAATGATCTATTCCAATAAGTATCAAATAATTTAGTAGCATGAAGATCTTCACTTGATTTTGTAGCAGGAATACAGGGTGCCATATTAAATGAACAACCAATTTTAATATTATTGTTTAAAGCTTTCATTGCTTGAAAAGCTGTACCATGTGCAAGATTAACATTATGTATTGATGCAAAATATTTCTCTAAATCTTTGTATCCTGGAGCCATATAACCATCTACATATCCATAAATTGTAAAAACAGCTGGTTCATTAAATGTGATAAAATGATTACATCTGTCTCCAAAATTTTTAACAATAGACTCTGAATAATCTGCAAATATATTTGTCATATCTCTATTTGCCCAACCTCCTTTATCTTGTAGAGATTGAGGAAGATCCCAGTGATATAAAGTTATGAAAGGTTCAATATTTTTTTCTAAACATTTGTCAATTAATCTTGAATAAAAATCTATCCCTTTTGGATTTATTTTACCTTTTCCTTCTGGAATAATCCTAGTCCACGCTAAAGAAAATCTATAGGAATTTAGATTTATATTAGCCATCAACTCAATATCTTCTTCGTATCTATGATAATGATCTACAGCTGTATCCCCGTTTTCATTATTTTTTACTTTTCCAGGTGTATGTGTAAAAGTATCCCAAATACTTTTACTCTTTCCATCTTTATCAATAGCACCCTCTATTTGGTAACTTGCAGTTGCAGTCCCCCAAAAAAAACCATTAGGAAAGTTATTTTTCATGTCAATTAAATTTTGGTATCCAATTTTTATGAGCTATTAACAACTCATCTACCATAGAACTTATTTGATCTAAACTTAATAAAGAGGAAGTAAGTGGATCCAACATAGCTGCATGATAAATAGCATCTTTCTTTTTAGTTCTTAAAGCTTCAACAGTTAACTGTTGTACATTTATATTAGTTTTCATTAGGTTTGCTAAATGCATTGGTAAATCCCCAACTTTTTGTGGGTTAATTCCTTCATTATTTATTTTACATGGTACTTCAACACAACAATCATCTGGTAAATTAGAAATCAACTTGTTATTCAAAACATTACCATTAATTGTGTCTTCTTTTCCGTCAACAATTGATACAATAATCCGTGAAGCATACTCTAAAGATTTCTCACAAACAAATTTTTCTCCATCTAATAAATTTTGCTCTTGTTGATCCCACTCTTTAATTTGTTTTTTGCACCTTCTAATATATTCATTAATTGGAATATTGAATTCACTCAATAAATCCTCTCTGTTATTTTTAATAAACCAAGGAGTATATTCTGCAAAGTGTTCGGATGATTCTGTAACAAAATATCCAAATTTTTCTAAAACTTTATATCTAACTTCATTCGTGCATCCGTCCCAATTGGTTCCAAATGTTTTTTCTTTTCCAGCTTTAAAAATTTTAGGATAAAGATTTTCTTTTTTTCCATCAGAATTAATTTTTTCAAACTTAGTATAAAAAGACATATGATTGATACCTGAACATTCATAACTAATATTTTTAATATCCTCACCAATATCTTTTGCTAAATCTTCAGCAGTTCCTTGCACAGAATGACAAAGCCCAACATATTTAAGCTCAGGGGCAAATTTAGACAATGCTAAACAATTAATTGCCATAGGATTAACATACTGCAACATAGTTGCGCCCGGACAAACTTCATTCATATCTTTTGCAACGGACAACAGGGCAGGAACTGTTCTCAATCCTCTCATAATTCCACCTATTCCTAAAGTGTCACCAATAGTTTGTTTTAGTCCATACTTTGCTGGTATTTCAAAATCAATAACTGTAGAAGGCTCATAACCTCCTATTTGAAACATTAATATTACGAAGTCAGCTCCACTGAGTGCTTTTTTTTGATTTTTTTCAATTATAATTTTTGGATTTACACCTATTGATTTTGCAACTTTTTCTGCGACTAAATTTGAGGTTTTTAATCGTCTTTCATCAATATCTTGCAAAACTATTTCACAGTTACTGAATTTTTTTTCAAGCAAAATATCTGTAAGTATATTTTTCATAAACACAGTACTTCCAGCTCCAATAAATGTAACTTTAATCATACTAACCTTTAGTTGCCCCAAGAGTTAATCCAGCAATAAAATGTTTTTGCATTAAGAAAAACATAACAACGGGAGGTATAGCAGCAACAATGGATCCAGTTGATAACAAGTGATAAGCTGTAATCCATTGACCATTCAATGATTTTAATCCAGCAGTAATAGGCATTGCATGATCACCTTGTATTAAGACAGTTGCCCAAAAATAATCGTTCCAAATAAATGTAAAAATTAATACACAAAGTGCTGCTATAGCTGGTCTAGTTAAAGGTAATATTATTTTCCAAAATATTTTAAATTCAGATGCTCCATCCATTCTTGCGGCTTCAATAAGCTCTTGAGGTAGAGCTTTAATAAAATTTCTCATAAAAAGTGTACAAAACCCTGTTTGAAAAGCTACATGAAATAACACCAATCCTGTAATAGTGTTGTAGAGACCAATTTTAAAAGTCAGGTCTCTAACTGGTATCATTAAAATTTGAAATGGAACAAAGTTTCCAGCTATAAAAATAAAAAATATTGTTAAATTTGTCTTAAATTTATAGTTAGCAAGTGCAAAGCCAGTCATACAACTTAAAGCAACCGCTCCTAACATTGTTGGTATAGTTACTTTAAAACTATTTAGAGTATATTTAACCATTGGAGTGTTAGTGAAAACATCGTGTAAATTTGAAAAAAGTAAAAATTCACTCGGTGTTCCCCACATGTTTCCAGCTGTAATATCTCCCAGGCCCCTGATAGATGTCATTAAAATACCAAATATTGGTATCAGCCAAATAATTAATGAGATAGGTAAAAATATTTTATAAATATATTGATTTACAACTGGTCTTTGATGAATAGGAGTAGGGAACATTTAGTTATTATCCTCTCTCTCATTTCGATACATTCTGTATATGAAAAACAAAATATAAAACATCATTATCGTAAATAAAACAGTTGCTATTGCTGACCCGTATCCCATTCTGTAACCATATTCACTTAAAGCTTGCTCAAACATGTAGTACGCCAAGACATTTGAATATCCATAAGGACCTCCTTGAGTCATTATTGCTACCATATCGAAACTTCTTAGTGCACCAATTACAGTAACTACAATTGCTAGAAAAGTTGCAGGTCTAAGCTGTGGGAGTACTATGTTCCAAAATAAATGAAACCCTTTAGCACCATCCATTCTTCCAGCTTCGATTTGTTCAGGGTTAATATTATTAAGTCCTGTTAAATATAAAATTAAACAATAAGCAATTTGCGGATATAGACCTGCAAATATTATCCCATAAGTAGCAGTATCTTCATTTGCAAGAATTGAAAATCCCTCTAACCCAATGAAATTTAGAAATGGTGCAATGACCCCATAGTTTGGTTGGTAAAACCAGGTAAAAATTAGACCAATAACCACTTGAGATATAACAAATGGAAAAAAAAATAGAGATTTTACTAACCTAATTCCAAAAACAACTTGATTTAAAAATATTGCTAATCCAAGACCAATAGGAACAGCTAGCATGAAAAATACTAACCACTTAACATTATTCCAAAGTGAAATATAAAAATATTCATCATCTAGTAGTTCAATATAATTTTGAAGACCAACATATATCGAAGGGGACAAGCCATCCCATTGATAAAAAGATATACCAATAGATACAAATATTGGAGCTATTACATAAATGAAAAAAAATATCAAACCTGGAGCTAAAAAAATCCATGGGCTTACTTTAATTTGATTTTTTTGCCACCAAGTAATTCTTTTTGCTTTTGAATTATTTAGTTCCATTTAATTCTATTTTAAAAATTGATGAAATCGATTTTAAACCTAGGGGCTAATAAGCCCCTAAGTTAAATTAAAAGTTTATTTATAAACTCTTTGACGTACTTTTTCTAATCTTTCCAAGATTTTTTGTCTTCTGTCTGGATTAGACATGTATTCTTGGAAGCCCTTCATACCTTCTGATGCCATTTGAGCTGGAGCATCTCTATCGTAGAATTGCGCCATCGCATAAGCATTATTAAGCATATTTAATCCTGCTGATAAGAAAGGATCTCCTTCTTTAACACCAGAGTTTTTGTTAATAGGTAGCTGACCTAATATTTTATTAATCTCTTCTTGCACATCAGCTCGAGACATAAATATTAAGAAACGTTTTGCATCAGTTTTATTCTTAGCTTTTGAAGGTATATGTACTGTATCAGTAGGTGCCTCCTCAGCCATTGGAATACCCGGAGTTATTTCAGGAAATTGAAAGAATCCTAAAGTATCATCATTTAAACCACCTTCTTTTAAAGGAGCAACTGCGAAATTACCCATAACATACATTGCGGCTTCACCATTAATCATTGGTGTTAGAGCTTCTTGCCAACTTAGAGCAGCATGATTTTCTAAAAAGTAACCAGGTTTAACTAATTCATCCCATTTATCAAAAACTGCTTGAACTTTAGCATCAGTGTAAGGAACTTTTCCTAAAGTAAGATCCATATGGAATTCATATCCATTTGTTCTTAAATTTAAGTAGTCAAATACTCCTGCAGTAGTCCATAGATATTTTGATCCAATAGTTATCGGTGTAACACCACTTGCTTTAATTGTTTCACAAGCTTTAACGAACTCATCCCAAGTTTTTGGAACACTAATACCTAAGTTATTAAAAATATCTTTTCGGTAATAAACTCCCCACTGATAGTAAGTATAAGGAATTCCCCATTGCTTGCCACCAATTGTCATGGATTTTTTAGCATGCTCCATATTTTCACTTAAGTTTCCATCAACCCAACCTGAGTCAGACCAAATATCAGACACATCTTCAAATAAACCTGCTCTTACAAATGGCAACATTCTGTTTCCAGCATACCAGTTTGCTACGTCAGGTGGATCAGTGTTCAAGAAATTTCTAATAGATTGTTTGTAACCTTCATGGTCAAAAACATTCCATTTTACTGTGACATCAGGATTTTCATCTTCAAATTTTTTAATGATATATTCAAAAGCTGCCTTAGGTGCTGCATCAGATGTATCTGTGTTTATTACTAAAGTACCAGCAAATGAAGTTGAAGAGATTATTCCAAACGTCATTATTAATGAGATAATAATCTTTTTCATTTATACTCCTTTTATTATGTATGAGTAATAGACTATGTATTTTTGAAATTGATTACAAACAAAATTTCGATCATTATTTGTCGCAAAAAATAAAGTCCTCAATTTACAAATAGTTTTCTATTATTAAATTATATAAAATAACTATATAATTTACTTAATTATAATTTTTTTATGTCTTGGAATTATCCTACTACTATTTGGTTTGGAGCAGGTAAAATAGAAGATCTTGCAAATGCCTGTTTGAACTTAAAAATTAAAAGTCCCCTTTTTGTAACTGATAAAGATCTCTTAAATCTTTCGATGACATCCAAAGTAATTGAAAACTTAAAAAATGATTTTGACAATTTAAATGTATTTTCAAAATTTTCAGGAAACCCAACTGGGAAAAATGTAATGGAAGGGGTCTCTTTATATATAGAAAAAAACTGTGATGGAGTAATTGCCTTTGGGGGAGGTAGTGCATTAGATGTTGGAAAGGGAATAGCTTTTATGTGTGGTCAAAAAAGACCTATATGGGATTTTGAAGATATAGGTGATTATTGGACAAGAGCTGATGGAAATAAAATTTCTCCAATTATAGCGGTTCCAACTACTGCAGGAACAGGCTCAGAAACAGGAAGAGCTTCAGCTATCATTAATGAAGAAACAGGAATAAAAAAAATAATTTTTCATCCAAAAATTTTACCTTCTATTGTAATTTTAGATCCGAATTTAACCAAAGATCTTCCACCAAGAATAACAGCTGCAACAGGAATGGATGCACTTGCTCATAATCTCGAGGCTTTTTGTGCACCTGGATTTCATCCAATGGCAGATGGAATTGCACTTGAGGGTATGAGATTAATTAAAAATTCTTTAATAGAAGTTTATAAAAATGGTAAGAACATAGAAGCTAGATCTGAAATGTTAGCGGCATCTAGCATGGGTTCTACTGCTTTTCAAAAAGGTCTTGGTGCAATACATTCTTTAAGTCATCCAATAAATGCACAGTTTGATGTACATCATGGTTTAAGTAATGCTATATTTATGCCTTATGTTTTAACTTTCAATAAATCAGTTATTGAAAACAGAATTAAGTCTATTTGTAATTATCTTAATCTAAATAGTACATTTGAAAACTTTTTAGAATGGATATTAAATTTGCGTAAAGAATTAAATATTCCTCATAAACTTTCAGATGTTATGGATTGTAATGAAATTGATTTAGAAAAACTTTCTTTAATGGCATTTGAAGATCCATCTACAGGAGGCAATCCAAAAAAAATAACACAAGATGATTTAAAAGAGATGTATAAAAAAAGTATTTCAGGAGAATTATTTTAATGAAGAAAATTTTGGTAGTAGAAGGTAATTTACAAGAGGAAAATCAAAGTTTTACAGAAGCAGGTATTCAAACTCATACTGAAAGCTTAAAACATAGTCTTTCTCATTTTACTGATCAACTAAATATAGATGTAGTTAATCCATCTTCAGATGAAAATATAAGCGAGAATATTGATCCATTAGAAAGTTATGATGGTCTTATTTGGGGTGGAAGTAGTTTAAATATTTATAACAAGACACCTGAAATTTTAAGACAAATAGAATTTATGAAAGAGTGTCAGAAAAAAATTAAAAAAGTTCTAGCGATTTGTTGGGGAATGCAAGTTGCAGTAACTGCCGCTGGTGGTGAGGTAAAAAAAGCTGAGAAGGGGTCACACCGAGGGATTGCAAGAGATATTGAAATTAATGAAAATGGTTTAAATCATCCATTATATAAAAACAAAAATAAAAAGTTTAATACTCCAGCATTTAATTTTGATGAAGTTGTAACTCTTCCAGAAAATTCAACACTGCTCGCTTCGAACCCAATTAATAATGTTCAAGGTTTAAATTTTAAAATTGGAAATTGTGATGTGTGGGGTCTTCAGTATCATCCAGAAATTACTTACAACAAGATGATTAACTTAATTATTTTTAGAAAAGATAGACTTATAGAACGTGGTGCTTTTAAAGACCAAAATCATATTGATGATCACATTAAAAATATAGAAATAGAAAACAAAAAATTAGATAAAATTTCCAGAATGAGAGAATTAGAGAATTGGTTAGATTATCTTAACTTAGAATAATCCTTCAATCTCACCTTTTTCATTTAGTTTAATAGAGTCAGCTGCAGGAATCCTAGGTAATCCAGGCATAGTCATGATTGCACCGCAAATAACCACAATGAACTCTGCTCCTGATGATAGCCTTACCTCTCTTAATGGTAAAGCATGACCTGTCGGCGCTCCTTTAAGATTTGGATCTGTTGAAAAACTGTATTGAGTTTTAGCAACACAAATTGGTAAATCACCATATCCAGCTTCTTCAAAGTTTTTAAGTTGATCTCTAATTTTTGTATCAGCGATTACTTCATCTGCTCTATAAATTTCTTTTGCAATAGTCTCTATTTTTTTAAACAAAGGTGTTTTGCTTTCGTATAAAAATTGAAATTTAGCTTCATCTTTTTCACATAATTCGGAAACATGAGCTGCTAATTCTTTTGTACCTTCACCACCATTTGCCCAATGAGTACATAGACTAGCTTTAACACCTAAATTATCACAAAAATCTATAAGTGCTTTCACTTCATTATCAGTATCTTTTATAAAATGATTAACTGCTACAGCTACAGGTAAACCAAACTTTTTAACATTTTGAATATGTCTTTCTAAATTTACTAAACCTTTTTTTAAAGCTTCAACATTTTCATTCTTTAAATCATCTTTAGCAACACCACCGTGCATTTTTAAAGCTCTTATAGTTGCAACAATTACAACACAGCTTGGTTTTAAATTTGATTTTCTACATTTAATATCTAAGAATTTTTCTGCACCAAGGTCTGCACCAAACCCTGCTTCAGTTACAACATAGTCTGCTAATTTTAAACCAGTCTTAGTTGCGATAACGGAGTTGCAACCATGAGCAATATTTGCAAATGGACCACCATGAATAATTGCAGGATTGTTTTCCAAAGTTTGTGTAACATTAGGTCTGATAGCTTCTTTTAAAAGAACTGTCATAGGACCTTGAGCATTTAGGTCTTTCGCATAAACTGGTTTTTTATCTCTAGTATACCCAATAGTTATATTTCCAATTCTTTTTTCTAAATCTTCCAAATCATTTGATAAGCAAAAGATTGCCATTATCTCTGATGCAACTGTAATATCAAAACCATCTTCTCTTGGAAAACCATTTGCTACACCACCTAAGTTTATATTTATGGATCTTAACGATCTATCATTCATGTCCATAACTCTTTTCCAAACAATTCTTCTTACATCGATATCCAGTTTATTTCCCCAATAAATATGATTATCGATTAATGCTGATAATAAATTATGAGCCGATGTAATTGCATGAAAGTCACCTGTAAAATGTAAATTGATTTGTTCCATTGGAACGACTTGAGCATAACCTCCACCAGCTGCTCCACCTTTCATACCAAAAGAAGGACCTAAGCTTGGTTCTCTAAGACATACGATAGATTTTTTTCCAATTTTATTTAAACCGTCATTTAATCCAACTGAAGTTGTAGTTTTCCCTTCACCTGCTGGGGTTGGAGTAATAGCAGTTACTAAAATTAATTTTCCATCTGGCTTGTCTTTTAGTTGCTCTAAATATTCTAAATTTATTTTTGCAATATGTCTGCCCATAGGACTAAACGCAGAGCTTTCATCAGGTACATTTATCTTTGCTAAAATATCATTTATTGGTTGCATTTTAGCTTCTCTAGCTATCTGTATATCTGATTTTACTTCGCTCATTCGTTATCCTTTATTATAAATTTTTTTGCATAATAATTATCTTATTTGAGATTTTTCGAAACTTCTAAAATATATATATAAAAAAAATAAGAACTATTTAAATTCATTAATATAAAATTCTAATATGCAAAAGTATTCTATTTTTAGCTTGGTTAAAAATGCATTAACTGGCCATCAAAATTGGGATTTAGCTTGGAAAGATCCAAATCCTAAAGAAGAGTATGATGTTGTTATCATCGGGGGTGGTGGTCATGGTTTAGCTACCGCATATTATCTAGCTAAAGAGCATCAAATTACAAAAGTAGCCATCATTGAAAAAGGATGGATTGGCGGTGGAAACGTTGGACGTAACACTACAATTATCAGATCAAACTACATGCATGATGAAAATGGTCTTTTCAGTGAGTTTGGAATGGATCTATGGAGAAAGATGAGTCAGGACTTAAATTACAACGTAATGTTTTCTCCAAGAGGAATTATTAATCTTGCACACTCAGATGCACAAATGAATGCATATGCAAGAAGAGGAAATTCGATGAGATTAAATGGAATTGATGCGGTTCTTTTAAACAGAGAAGAAGTAAAAGAATTAATTCCAATGGCTGACTTTTCAGACAACGTAAGATTTCCGATCTTTGGTGGATTGATGCAACCAAGTGCTGGAACTGCTCGTCATGATGCAGTTGCTTGGGGGTACGCTCGTCAAGCAGACTCTATGGGGGTAGATATAATTCAAAATTGTGAAGTCACAGGTTTCGATGTTTCTGCGGGAAAAATAAAAGGCATCAGAACATCGAGAGGAAATATTAAAGCAAAAAAAGTGGGTCTATGTGTTGCTGGTAGCACAAATATTTTAGCAGAAAAATTAAATATGACTTTGCCAATTGAAACTCATCTTTTACAAGCTTGTGTTTCTGAACCAGTGAAACCAGTTTTAGATAAAGTTGTAACTTTTGGTGCAGGTCATTTTTATATTAGTCAATCAGACAAAGGTGAAATGGTAATGGGTGGAGACCTTGATGGTTACAATAGTTACGCTCAAAGAGGTAATCTTCCAACATTACAACATGTTTTAACTGAAGGAATTGCGATGATGCCATTTTTAAGTAAATTAAAAATGCTAAGAACTTGGGGTGGGATTATGGACATGTCAATGGATGGTTCACCAATAATTGATAAAACTCATATTGATGGTTTGTATTTAAATTGTGGATGGTGTTACGGAGGCTTTAAAGCAACTCCAGCATCAGGATGGACATTTGCACATACTATTGCTCAAGATAGAGTTCATGAATTAAATGCAGGATACAGTTTGAACAGATTTAGTACTGGTCATCTTATTGATGAAAAAGGTCTTGGTACAAAAACTTGGATTTCATAAATGTTACATATTAAATGCCCACATTGTGGAATGAGATCTCAAAATGAATTTTCTTATGGTGGAGATGCTACTGTTAAAAGACCAGAACTAAATAAAGAAGTCACAGATCAAGAATGGGATAATTTCGTATACAATAGAGTTAGTCCCAGAGGAAAACATTTAGAACTTTGGCAGCATTTATCTGGTTGCAGACAGTGGATAAAAGTTGAAAGAGATACTGCAACACATGAAATTTTTAAAACTTATAAAGCTAACGAAGAAATTGCTTAATGACACAGAGTTATCGAATAGAAACAGGTGGCTTAATAAATAGAAATAAAAAAATTTCTTTTAAGTTCAACGGCACATCTTATTTTGGATATGAAGGTGATACATTAGCTTCAGCTTTACTAGCAAATGGTGTTCATTTAGTTGGTAGAAGCTTTAAATATCACAGACCTAGAGGGTTTTTTGGTGCAGGAGTTGATGAACCTTACGCTGTTGTTCAACTTTATAGAAATGGTGAAACGGAGCCAAATATTAAAGCAACCGAACAAGAATTATTTGAAGGATTAGAAGCAAGCAGTGTTAATTGTTGGCCAAGTGTTAACTTTGATATTGGAGCTATAAACAATTATTTAAAAATATTTTTACCTGCTGGATTTTATTATAAAACTTTTATGTGGCCAAAAAGCTTTTGGTACAAAATTTATGAGCCGTTTATCAGAAAAGCAGCTGGATTAGGAGTAGCATCAACAGAACATGATAAAGAAAGATATGAACATAAATATGAGTATTGCGATCTTTTAATTGCTGGATCTGGACCATCAGGTTTAGCGAGTGCGTATTCTGCAGCGAAAAATGGAGCCAAAGTAATTTTGGCTGAAGATAAACCAAGATATGGTGGTTCATTATTAACAAGTGATGTGAATATCGGTAACCAATCTGGAAAAGATTGGGCAGACGGTATCATTTCAGAATTGAAAGAGATGCCAAACGTAATAGTAAAAAATAGATCTCAAGTTTTTGGATATTATGATCACAACATGTTGGTAATGTCTGAAAAAGTTAGTGATCATTTACCTAAAACTAAAAAATATCATCCAAACAAAAGACTTTGGTACATTAGAGCAAAAGAAGTTCTAATTTCATCAGGATCAATCGAAAGACCAATTGTTTTTGGAAACAATGATACTCCTGGAGTAATGCTTTCATCTGCAGCTAAAGAATATTTAAAAGTTTATGGCGTCTTAGTTGGAAAAAAACCTTTAGTGTTTACAAACAATGATAGTGGCTATGAAACTGCAATTGAATTTAAAAAACATGGAGTTGAGCCTATAGTTTTAGATTCTAGATCAAATCCACAATCAGAAATTATTGATGAAGCAAAAAATTTAGGAATTAATATTAAAAATTCATATGTAGTAGTTGCAGCACAAGGTTATAAAAAAGTAAAATCAGCTGATGTGGCAACTATTTCTGAAGACAAGAAAACACTTGGCAAAATAGAAAATATAGTTTGTGATTGTATATGTGTTTCTGGATTTTGGACACCTACAATTCATTTGGCATCACAATCAGGAAATAAAACTAAATTTAATGAAGAGATAGACGCGTTTGTTCCAGGAGTTTCAAAACAAAATGAAACAACTTTGGGAGCTGCTAACGGTGTGTTTACTCTAGAAGAAACTTTAAAAACATCATTTGAAAAAGGAAAGGAATTATCAAAAAAAATTACCGATAAAGATAACGAAATATCTATTCCAAATGTAGTTGAAAAAAAATATTCTAAACATGATAAGTTTTGGTGTGTTCCATTACCAAAAGGTAAAAGTTATAAAAGATTTTTAGATTTCCAAAATGATGTTGCTGTTTCTGATGTAGAGATTGCATTAAGAGAAGGTTATAGATCAATCGAACATGTAAAAAGATATACCACTTTAGGTATGGCAACAGATCAAGGAAAAACAAGTAATCTAAATGGACTACAATTAGTATCTGAGATTGAAAATAAAGTTGTTCCGTCCGTTGGCCACACTACTTTTAGACCTCCTTATACACCTATTTCTATCGGTGCTATTGTTGGTAGAGAAGTAGGAAAGCATTCAAAACCAACAAGAAAATCTCCAATTCACAATTGGCATGAAGAGCATAACGCTGTTTTTGTTGATGCAGGAGTTTGGTTAAGACCAAGATATTATAAAAGAGGAAATGAAACTTTGTTCGAAGCTTCAAAGAGAGAAGCGAAAAATGTAAGAACAAATGTTGGTGTTTGTGATGTAACAACTCTTGGTAAGATCGACGTTAAAGGTCCTGATGCTGCTGAATTTTTAAATAGAGTGTACACAAATGCATGGTTGAAGTTACCTGTTGGAAAAGCAAGATATGGAGTGATGTTAAGAGAAGATGGGATAGTGATGGATGATGGTACAACTACTAGAATTTCAGAAAACCATTATCACATGACGACAACTACTGCTCAAGCAGCTAATGTCCTTTCGCATTTAGAGTATTATTTGCAACTTGTTTGGCCTGAACTTAATGTAAATGTAGTTTCAACAACTGAGCAATGGGCAGGAGCTGCCATAGCTGGTCCTAAATCAAGAGATTTATTACAGAAATTGTTCCCTAAAACAGATGTATCTAATGAAGGTCTTCCGTTTATGGGATATGTCGAGGGTGATTTATTTGGTGTTAAAGCTAGAATTTTCAGAATTTCATTCTCAGGTGAATTAGCTTACGAAGTTAATGTTGAGTCTGATAACGGAACATTTATGTGGGAAAAAATAATTGAACTTGGAGAAAATTTTCAAATTCAACCATATGGAACTGAAGCATTGTCTACACTTAGAATTGAAATGGGTCATGTTGCAGGTTCTGAATTAGATGGAAGAACAATTCCTTACGACAATGCATTAGAAGGGTTATTGAGTAAAAAGAAAGATTTTATTGGAAAAAGATCACTACAGAGATCAGCTTTTGTAGCTGAGGATAGACAGCGAATTGTAGGCGTTGTTCCATTGGATAAAAAAACTAGTATTCCAGAAGGTTCACACTTAGTTAAAGACGCTAATGCTCCTTTGCCGAATAAAAAATTAGGTCATATCTCAGCTTCTTGTTGGAGTGTTGAGCATGATAATCCATTTTCACTAGCAATATTAAAAGATGGAAAAAATATGATTGGAGAAAAATTATTTGTAATGTCTCCATTAAAAAACAAAGTTATTCCAGTAGAAATAGTTTCATCACATTATGTTGATCCAAAAGGAGAAAGAGTTAGATCATGAGTTTAATTTCAGCTTTAAATAATGTGCATACAAAAGGTCAATTTGGAGATTTTGAAGGTAAAGATGAAAAAAATTTACTTTCAATATCTGAAACTACTAATTTATTAATTGTACAGATAGTTCAGTATAAAAGTTCAAACTCATCATTAGACAATATACAGGTAGATGGTCTAAATTTAAGAGACAATCCATCTTTAGTTAGCTCCAATGATAACACAAGAATACTTTGGAACGGTCCAAGAAATTGGATTTTAGTTTCTAAGAAAAAGGACATTTTAAATGAAATAGAGCAAAAATTTAATGAGAATGAATTTGCAATAACAGACATATCTCATTCAAAAGCAATAATCGAAATTGAAGGTAAAGAGGCTAAGGAAGTTTTAAAAAAAGGATGCCCATTTAATTTTGGTGAGCTAGAAAAAAATCAATCTTTAAATTCCACTTATAACGGAATGTCAGTAACTATTGATATGCTTGATGATGATCCAGATAAATTTAGAATATTTGGATTAAGAAGTTTTGGTGAATCTCTTTATCACTCAATAACAGACGCATCTTTAGAATTTGGATATATTGCAAAGTAATTATTTATCTCTAGTAGCAATATAAACACCAATAGTAGCTATAAAAAATCCTAAAAGATCTAAATTAGATAATTTCTCATTTAAAAATAACCATGCCATGAACGCAGATGTGGGAGGAATTAAAAAAAATATCGAAACTGTTTTGCTTGCGGAATTTTTTTTAATTAAGAACATAAGTATTGTGAATGCTCCAAAGGACACTAAAAAAATTTGATGACTCATTGCAATTATAAATGTTTTTGAAAATTCAATGTAAGGATCAGCAAAGAAAATTATAATTAATAAATGAAATGAAAAACCCCCAAGTGCTTGGTTCATGTTACTTACTGATAAGGGTAGGTTATTACTTATTGTTTTTTGCCAAAGAGTTGAACTTGTTATTGCTATCAAAGCTATAATGGTTGCAATTAATCCAGCAGTTGGAATTTTTGATCCAATTTCAAAACCTAGAACCAAAGATGCTCCAATAAATCCCAGTAAAACACCTATCCATTGTTTAATAGAAACCTTCTCTTTAAGTATTGGTCCACTTAATGCGTTAGTTAGTATTGGCTGAAGTGTTACAATTAAAGCAGCAAGGCCAGTAGGCATTCCAATAGAAATTGAATAAAAAACACCTCCTAAATAAAATCCATGAAAAAGAACTCCACTAAAAAAAGATTGTAAAAAATTTTTTTTATTTACAATTATTTTCTGCTTTGAATAAATAGAATAAATTAAAAAACCAAATGCTACTATTGCAAATCTAAAGGCCAATGCAGCAAAAGGATCGCTGTAATCTATTATTGGTTTTGTAGTTATGAATGCTGATGACCAAAGTAAAATAAATATAAATGGAAATACCTTAATCACTGTAATTATTAATTTAAAATTTAATCAATTAAATTTAATTTAATCAAATTTTTTTGCTTAGTTTCTTTACACCACATTTCGTAACTTTCACAAACTCTCCAGAGATGATTAAAGGCTCTTTGAGATAATTCCAGAGGGAAATGAGTTTTTGTATAATATAATTTTGGTATCTTTAGCAAAAATTTAACCATTGAATCTTTTTGAATTTCCAAAAGCCTTAATGTTTCTTCGTTAATTTTTTTACCTGTAATTTTATCAATAAAATTGTTTTCTTTTAATTCTGATATCCATTTTTCATGAAATTCTCCTGAACTAATTAAATCATAATCTTTAGTTGTCATAAAAATTTCAAATGCTTGGATGTTATTAACTTCAGGATTTTGGTTTTTTATTTCAATTATTTTAGAATATATTAGTTCAGCAACTCTTAAAACATAGGGCTTATCAATTTTAGATGTCACTGTTTATCTTTTGTGTTTCTGCATTGCAGAGTGAGCAAGAATTAAATTTGGATCCAAAAATATTTTTGAAGATTTAATATTCTTGAATGATTTAAAAGCAAATATTGCAATTGGTAACTCAGTACAACCTAAAATTATTTTTTTACACTTCATTTTTAGCAAATATTTTATAGCTGGTTTAATAGCTTTTTCAGCAGCTCTAACATTGCCCATTTTTACAAACTTGATTGCTTTATTTACTGAATTTTTTTGAAGATTTTCAGATGGATTAACCAATTGATAGGTTTCGTCAAAAAATTTATTATACACTCCAGTTTTTAAAGTACCTTCAGTGGCCAATAAACCAACTTTTGAATTTTTTTTACAATTCTTTTTTGTAAATTTAAAAACTTCTTTTGGCATATTTATAATTGGGATATTGATTTTTTTTTGTAGATCATCAAACCAATAATGTGCTGTGTTACATGGAATAACAATAAATTTGCATTTATTCTTTTCTAATAACTTGCAACCTTCAAGAAGACTTTTTAATACTTTATTATATTTTGTTTTATTGGATTTATTTGTATTTAGATTTGATAAGTTTTTTGTTTGAGTACCTATAGATTCTGGTCTTCCTGGAATATTTGATTTGTTGTATAAAACAAACAAAGGATACTCTTGATCAATTTTACCTCTATTTAGCACTGCAAGCTTATTGCAAAAATCAAGACCAGCTTGAGTACCCATTCCACCTAAAATTCCGATCATAAATTTTTTATTATTTTAAATACAACTTATATAATTAAATTTTTTGACTAAAAGTTGTTTTTTATAAGATTTGGTACTGGCTGAATAAAATTATTTATAAAAAAATAAATTTTTTTCAGCCAATAGGAAGTGTGAAATTATGCAGTTTTTAAGTTAACTGCTGAAGGACCTTTAGGACCATCTTCAACATCGAAAGTCAAAGCTTGACCCTCATCTAAACCGTTCATACCAGCATCTCTTACTGCTGAAACATGTACAAACACATCTTTTTCTTTGTCTTCTCTTTCAATAAAACCAAAACCTTTGGTTGGATTGAACCATTTTACTTTACCTGTTAGACTCATATTATTTCTTCTTACTTTTTGTTATATTAATTATTACTTAAAATTTATAATTAAGTAATTTTGGCTTTCTTTAGATTTTAAAGGGTTTTGTCAACAAAATAGAGAAATTATTCGATCTTATTGTCAATCTGTAGCAATCAATTTAGTCAAATAAACAGAATTAACATCTTCTTTATAATGAGCAAAAGGTTCACAAGGCTCAAAACCACAAGATTTAAAGAGTTTTCTAGCAGGAATAAAAAAATTTCCAGCACCTGTTTCAATACTTAATCTTTTAATATCTAATTTTTTTGCCTCACTTATTAGATGATTAATAACAATAACACCGTGTCCTTTTTTTCTAAAATTGTCATGAATTCTAATTGATTTAAATTCTCCGTGACCCGCATCTAAAAATTTTAATGCACCACATCCCATTAATTGATCGTTGTTATATAAACTCCAGAATTTAATCGATGGAACTTTAAGACCAGGGATGTCTAAAACATGAGCACTTCCCTCTGGTGAGGCAGCTCTAAGTTCAACAAAATGCTTAGTTAAAAGCTTGTGAACTTCTGGATCATCGAAATTTCCTTCAATTGATTTTAACATTTTATTCTAGAATAGTGATGTGACCCATTTTTCTTTTATCTTTAATTTCTTTTTTTAAATAATCAAAAAAGAATTCATTATCTTTAAGTTTTGGAGAATTTCTATAGTGAGATATTTGATCTCCTAATAGATTTATCATTTTTGCATTTGATAATTTTTTTAAAGGTATCTGTTCAAGTCCACAAACAGCTCTGATGTGATTTTCAAATTGACTTACATTAAAAGCATTAATTGTTAAATGCCCAGAATTATGAACCCTTGGAGCAATTTCATTTACATAAAGATTATCATTTCTATCTATAAAAAATTCTACACATAGAGTACCGACATATTTAAGCTCTTCAGCAATAAGAATTGCCCAATCTTTGGATTGATTAAATATTTTTTCATTTATATCTGCAGGTATCTTGGAATGTTTTAAGATCTGATCTTCATGGGTATTTTCGATAGGTTCATAGATTTCATATTTATTATTACTAAACCTAGTTATGATAATTGATATCTCTTTTTTAAGTTTGACCAATTTTTCTAAAATATATCCTCTTGATAAATCCAATTTAAGATTTTTTAATTCTTCTAATGATGAGACAGGGTGTTGCCCTTTACCGTCATAACCTAACGTTGTAGTTTTAATTATACCTGGTAAAAAATCTTCAAGGACATCAATATCAGATTGATTTTCAACTGAGACGTATCTAGTTGTTCTTATATTTAATTTATTTACAAAATCTTTTTCTGCTAACCTATGTTGAATTAATCTATTTACTGAAGGTTTTGGTAAAACTGGTTTTAACTTATTGATATCATTTAATGTTTCATATGGAATGTTTTCGAATTCATAAGTTACGATATCAACTTTGTTTACAAATTCATTTATTTTTTCTTTATCATCATATTTTGCACCAATAAATTCATCACAAAAATTTTGAGCTGGTGCTTCCAAATCATCACAAAAAATTATTATCTTTATTCCTAATTTTTTCGCAGCTATTGCAAGCATACTTCCTAATTGGCCGCCACCAATAATCCCAAGAGTAATATTAGACATTTTATTTTGGAGCTCTTTTAACAGATTTAGTTTGGTTTGATCTCCAACTTTTTAACTTATTTTTGATTGAAGAATTATTAATAGCCATTATTTCAGCTGCAAGTAATGCAGCATTAATAGCACCATCTTCTCCAATTGCTAAAGTACCAACAGGAATTCCTTTTGGCATTTGAGCAATCGAAAGTAAACTATCTAAACCTTTTAATTTTTTACTTTCAATCGGTACACCCAAAACTGGAATTTGAGTTAATGCAGAAATCATTCCCGGCAAATGTGCTGATCCACCAGCTCCAGCAATAATTACCCCAATATTATTTTTTTCTGCCTTTAATGCAAAATCGTACATTCTCTTTGGGGTACGATGAGCAGAAACAATTTTAGTTTCAAACGAGACACCTAATTGTTTAAGAGTTTTTTCTGCTAATTGCATAGTTTTGTAGTCTGATTGACTACCCATAACTATTGAAACTTTTTTATTAGTATTTTTTTTCATGAAAATAGCTCTCTTGTTTATTTCAAAATTAATCAAAAATTTCAATAAAATTAATAGTATTTCAATTTAGATTGATTAATCTTATTTCGTTATGAATTTTAAAATCGATAATTTGCAATATTGCAATTGGTCTAGAAAAATTTTTGAAACAAACAGAGCTGCAGGTTTAGATGCAGTTCATGTAACCATAGTTTATCATGAAGATTATGATGAACTACTAATAGAATTAAATAAGTGGGAAAAAATTTTCGAAGCAAATTCTGATCTTATATTTCTGGGAAAAGATTTTAAAGATATTGAAAAAGCAAAGCTTGAAAACAAAACTGCAATATTTTTTGGTTTTCAAAATTGTTCACCAATTGAGGATGACATAGGTTTGGTTGAAAAAGTTCATGAACTTGGATGCAGATTTATGCAACTAACTTACAACAATCAATCTCTTCTTGCTACCGGTTGCTATGAAAAAATTGATAGCGGAGTAACTAATTTTGGAAGAGAGGCAATAAAAGAAATGAATAGAGTAGGCATCGTTGTTGATATGTCTCATTCTGCAGAAAAAAGTACAATGGATGCAATTGAAATAAGTGAAAAACCAATTGCGATTACACATGCAAACCCTGCTTTTTGGCATGCTGCAAAAAGAAACAAGTCTTCAGATTTGCTTAAGATGCTCAGTGATAGTGGAGGAATGTTAGGTTTATCTTTATACCCACATCACTTGAAAGAAAATACTAATTGTACTCTTGATAGTTTTTGTGAAATGGTGGCAAAGACTGCAGAAATTATGGGAGCAAGTAAAATTGGTATAGGGTCAGATCTTTGTCTTGATCAACCCGACAGCGTAGTTGAGTGGATGAGAAATGGTACTTGGACCAAAACTAAAAATTACGGAGAAGGATCAAAAAATAAACCAGGCTTTCCAAAACAACCTGATTGGTTTGAGGACACAAGAGGATTTGCAAATATAGAAAAAGGTCTCAAAAAGATTGGATTTTCAGATGATGAGACACATGGAATACTAGGAAATAATTGGTACAATTTTTATAAATCAATTTAAGTTATGCAAGTAGAACTAAGAGATCCAAATACTATTATGAAATTATCTCGATTGGGATCTTTTCATCAATCTAAATTATCTTTTTTAAGAAGTTTTTTGAATGAATTTAAAGACTGGGAATATAAACAAGATTTGTTTAATTTAGATGAAAATGGTTATGGTGAGGCAGTATATTCATTTAAAAAAGACAAAAGAGTTTATTCTTTAGTTTGTTTTGCAAATCATATTAAAGATGAAGAAAGATCAGACAGAGTTATAGCTACTAAGTGGGACGCAGCCTTTACACTTCATGATGGAGTACCAGGTAAAAAAGATATTGAAAGATTAAAGAATGAAGTTCCTAAACAAGAAGTTGGAAGACTTTCTTATAAAGAACTTACATTATCTAGAGCAAATAAATCTGTAAGACTATTTAATCATGTAACAGAGAATTTAAGTCAAGGATTACAACCAGATTTAAATTTATTATCAAAAGTTGGCTATTTATACAGAACTACTGCTGTTTATGGATCTGGTAAATTTGGTTTAGCAGATAGGTTTAGAATTAAAAATCGTGAGGAAATTAACGGACCATTTAGATTAGAAATGATGCTGGTTTATCTTGTAAGACAGTTTACTTTTGACCAAGTTAATCATGTTGCCTTTCATAAGAACCCAAAAAAAGCAGTTAAACTAGATGAGCAAATCTCTAAAAATCTAGGTATTGGAAATTCTACTGGATTAGGAATGGCACCTTTTATTGTTAATCATCCAACACTTTTAAATAACTGGATCTTAAGTAGAGAGATAGCATTAAAAAAAATTAGAGAAATTAAAGATGTAAATAAAAAAGATAGTGAACTGTTTGTTGATTGTGTAAAAAAATCATTAACAAATATCACAAGCTGGAACACTGATAGTGAGTATCAAAAAAATAAAATTAACAATCTACTAAAAGATGTTCAAAAATTTTTGAAATTCATTGAGAATGATTTTGATTTTACAAGAGAATATCCTTTCAATAGTATTTATGAGTGGCTTGAGCAAGAAACATGTGAAGAATGTATTGAATATGTTGTATCCATTATGATGGAACCATATAGTGAAATAACCGAACCTTTAGTAAAAGAAATGAGCTCTGATGAAGAAAAATATTTTAACATACCAGCTCATCGGACTGTTGAAGATTTAAGAAATATAATTGAGAAAAAATATCCAAATATTTTAGAAATTAATTTTGAAAAAAAAGAAAATAATCAAAATTTTTGGTTTATCTCAAAAAATAAAGAAGAGCCAAGATTAGCTGATAGATTTGAAGAACATGGTTCAGAATTAGAACAACCTTTAGCCATAGCCAGAGACATAAAAAAACTTTACGAAATATTATTGGTTTCTAAAAATAGTCAAACCGTATCTGACTTTTTAATAAAAAACTCTGATTTAAGACATGTTATTAGAAGGGTTTTTATAGTTGAAAAATTTCCTTATTCAGAAATTCAAGATAATACAATTGGTAAAAACATAATGCCTATAGATATGTTGAGATTGAAGCTATCTTTCTTTGGGGCTTTAAAATTTGACCCAAGATCTGACAAGTGGTTAAGAATTTGTATGTTTCAAGGAGCGCCCTTACCTCATGAATTAAAAAATTATGATGAGCAGTGGGTTTATAAAACTAACATTTAACATGAAATCATTTAGTGAAATTGAAACTACTGTTAAAAGAGCTGCTAAAGCTAGTGGATATTCCTGGGGAGTTGCTGAAGAAACAGCAAAGTGCGTAAGACTGTTAGAATCCTTTGGTCTTCCAGGTATAAAGCACATAAATAAATATTTTTCTCAAAGGAAAGAAAATAGTTTTCAAAATTTAAATCTAATATTAGAAAAAAATCTATCTTCAGCAAAACCTTATTGTCCAATTATTCTTGGTGTTAGTTTTTTAGATCAATCAAAATCTTTAGAATCTTTTAAAAAAATTGAACTAAATAACGTTGCTTACCCTTCAATATTTTTAGCTTTTGTAAGTAGAGCATCAGAAATTATTGGTAAAAAAATTCATCTAAATCTTGATAAAAAAGAAATTATTTTAAATTTAAATTTAAATTTAAATATATATTCTAATATTGCTAATAACGAATTTCCGACTGTTGCAAATCATTTAGAAATAAGTTTTCTGGAAAATATTGATAACTTTTCAGAGGAAGAGTGGAAGAATTTGTACAAATTATCCGAAGATACTTTTGTTGAAGAATCCGAGAGTTTAAAACAAGGTGGGGCAGGTGCAGGCCTAACAGATAATGACTGATAATTTTGATGAAATTAAGGATCAAGAATACAGTGAAGATTTAAATAATATTTGTGATGAGTGTAAAGAAGAGGATGAGAGTGTATCTCAAAATTTAATTTTAACTGGCTTTAAAATTTGTAAATCCTGTAGAGTTTCAAAAACTATTTTTCCAATCTAGCTAATCTGATTAGTTGGAAGCATGTTCATTCTACTCATTACAAAAGTAATTGATAGAAAAGCTATTATCAAAAAAGATAATAAGACTATACCAAAAGATTTAAAATTAGATTTTAAATTTAAAATTTCTTTTGTTGAAATGATCAGACCTGCAAAAATCCAAAATTGAGTAAGAAAAATTATAGGTATCATTAAATCTGGAGTTACTGCAAAAAATCTTAATAAACCAGGAGCATGAGCAAAACCAACTGCGGTTAGAACTTTTTTAAATGATACTTTAGTTTGTTTATCTGGAAAAAGTTTAACACCTATTACAAAAATGAAGATTGCCCATATTAACCAAGTAACTATTGCTGTTAGACCTGACATTCCTATTGCAGTTTTAATGACAGTGTTAGCTGCTACTGCACCAGCAACTCCATCTAAAATCATGATTAAGCCTGCAAAATATATGGAAGCTTCACCAAAATTTTTGTTATCAGAATAAAGCGTCTTATCTAATTTTATTGATTTGAAAACGATATTTAAAAATTCACCAAACATTAATTTTTATCTCTTTTATTTTTTTGAGCTTTATATGAAACAATTAATGGAAATACTATTAAAGCAATCGCAATAATAATGCAAATTGCTATTAAAAACCCTTTTGTCATTGAAATTTGGGGGAGTTTAAATAACTCCCCCTAAATAAATTTAGCCTTTTACAACTTCTCTTGTGTTTGCGTTGAAAGACTCTTTGAATGGAATATCCACTACTACAGCATCAACAGGTGTTCCTGGAGTTTCTGAATATTCTGCAGGTAGATGAACTTTATATTTAGTTCCCACTTTTCCTTTTGGAAAACCATTTGCATTTAATGTTCCATCGAACGGAACATATCCCATTGCAATGTTTGTTTTCTTTTCAGGATGCCACCATGGTGACGTTAAAAATCCTACTGGATCTCCACCACTTTCAGGAGAAACTAACCAAAAGTCAGGTGCATAATTATCAATAGGTTTACCACCTAATTCCATACCAACTAGTTGAAGTTTGTATGGTTTTTTACCTGCTTTTAATTCTTCTTTCATCTTTTCTAGTGCAGCCTTACCAACATAATCAGCGGTTTTGTTCCATTCTCCTTTTCCAGACAAAGAAACTTGATAACCTAAATTACATTGGAACGGATTGTGTTGTTGATCCATGTCTTGTCCCCATGAAAGAATTCCTGCTTGAATTCTTCTGTGGTGAGCAGGAGCAATGACCATCAAGCTGTGTTTTTTTCCAGCTTCAAGCACAGCATTCCACATATCCTCAGCATATAAAGTAGAGTTTCTTAGATAAATTTCATAACCAGCTTCTCCTGAGAAACCAGATTGTGAAATCACAACATCTCTTCCACCAACTTTTGCTTCAGCTAATCCATAGAAAGGCATATTATCGAAATCTACTTGATCTCCACATAAATCTTTCATTAATGCTTTTGATTTAGGACCTTGAATTTGAACTGGGCTCACATCAATTTCTTCAATTTTACAATCAAATCTTCCATCTGCGTTTACACCTTGAAGATATAAACCAATATCAGAGTCTGATAATGAAAACCAAAATTCATCTTCAGAAATTCTTAAAAGAATTGGATCATTCAAAACTCCACCATATGCATTACATAGAATTACATATCTTGCTCTCATTGGTGAAATTTTAGTTGCATCTCTAGTGATCACATAATCAGTAAATTTTTCTGCATCTGGACCCTTAACTCTTATTTGTCTTTCAACAGCAACGTTCCACATAGTTACATGGTTTACGATAGCATCGTATTCAACCATAGCTCCACCATCTTCAGGTTTTACATAACCTCTTGGGTGATAAATACGATTGTATACAGTTGCTCTCCAACAACCTGCCTGCATTGATAAATGCCAATAAGGTGATTTTCTTACCCTTGTTGAAATTAACATTTCAACTTTTGTTGGCCCACTTTGTCTTAAGTTGTATGGCACTTCTCTGTCTGACTGATCAACAGAAGTAACATGTTTTAATTTAGTATAGTCAAATTCATTAGACATAACTATTCTCCCTCAACCACTTGTTAGTTTCCTTCAAGCCGCCGAATGTATAAATGTGGAAGTTATCAGTGTGCGATTTAACTTTCCCAATTAAATCATTAGGGTCTTTAGGTTTCAATAAATCTAACGCCTTACTAAAATTAGATTTAAGAAAGTTTAAGGAATTTTTTGCCCCAACAATATTAGCAAATTTAATTAAGCTAGATATTTTTAAGGGCCCAGTGATTCCAACATGCACTGGTACGCTTTGTTTAGAAATAAAATCAACAATAGGCTGAGGATCTAATAACCATTGAGTTACTATATAATCAGCGTAAGGCTTTTTATCTATCATTGCTTTTTCTAAATCTGTGTCGGATATATCAGGACTCCCTTCAGGATGTCCAGCTATTCCTATTTTCATTTTTTCAAAATAACCTGTTTCTAAAAGTTGAAATGAACTATCAAATTTTCCAAGAGGCTCTCTTCCTCCTCCAATAATTAAAGCTTGCTTCACTCCTCCATCTTTGCATCTTGTAACATAATCTTTAAGCTCATTTTCATCATGCATTGACCTTGCTGGAAAATGTGGAACAGGATTAAATCCTTTTTTTACAAGCTCTACCGCTTTATCTGCTGTTTCTTTATAATCTCCTCCTGGAAGCATAGTGATATAGACATCACTTAATGGAGGTAAAGTTTCAAGATCTGTTTTTGGACCAATCTCCAAAGAAAAATTCATATTTCGGATCTTTATTGATTTTGAAATATGAGTCTAGAAAATTCGTTTGCGCTAAAATTACTTCTTAAGCTGACCTCTGTGCTTTTGAATTCTTTGTCCGTACTGCTGAGTAACCCTGTCGAAGATAATTGCTAAGGCTACGATAGCTAAACCATTCATCATTCCTAATGCCAAATATTGGTTAGAAATTGCTTGTAAAATAGGCACTCCAAGACCTTTTACACCTATCATAGATGCAATCACAACCATTGCTAAAGCCATCATAATCGTTTGGTTAATTCCAGCAAAGATTGTTGGAAGCGACAACGGAATTTGAACTGATTTAAGTTTCTGCATTGGAGTTGCTCCAAATGCCTCACTTGCTTCTAAAGTTTCTTTATCTACTTCTCTGATCCCCAGATTTGTTAGTCTTACAATTGGAGGTAAAGCATAAATACAAACTGCTAAAAGCCCTGGAACTTTTCCTATACCGAGCAACATAATAATTGGAATTAAGTAAACAAAACTAGGTATAGTTTGCATCATATCTAATATGGGCAAGATCGCTTTTTCTGCTCTTTGAGATTTAGACATAACAACACCAATTGGAATTCCAACCGCTATGCAAACAAGCGTAGATACAGATATTATGGCTACAGTTGCCATGCAATTTTTCCACATCCCAAAATAACCAATAATTAAAAAGCATACCACTGTACCTATGGTTAATTTTATACTTCTAGATCCAATCCAAGCTAGCAATGCAAATATACCTATTACTATAGGCCAAGGACTATTTATTAATAATTTTTCTAGCCAGATTAAAAAATATAATAAGGGATCAAAAAAACTTTCGATACCTTCTCCATAAGCTCTTGAAAATTCCTTAAAACTAAAGTCGATTCCTTTTTTAAGCTCTCTAAGAGCTACTCTGTCCATTACTGGTATTTTACTAAAGAAATCCATAAATTCTTTTTATTTAAATCGAACCCGTTTTACAACGGGTTCGATAATTTTATTTAATTAAAGTGCTTTTTTTATTTTTGCAGCAGCATCACTTGAAACCCATTTAGACCAAACACCTTCTTGTGTTTTAAGGAATTCAATTGCAGCATCTGCACCTTCAGCTTGGTTTTCTCCCATCCATACCAACATCGAGTTCATAACTGGGCCTGGGTAAGTTCTTTTTTCCAAGTAACTCATACCTTCTGCACCAGCAGTTTTTTTGTAGTTGTCGGTAGCGATAGTAAATACTTCAGATTTTACCCATGAAGATTTTTTAGGAGTACCACATTCTTGTTCAGGTTTTACAAGACAATTATCCCAATTCTCTTTTCCACCCCATTCTCCCATGTCAACTGACTGAAGATTGTATTTTCCTACTAAAGAAGTTGGTGACCAGTAATAACCAAACCAGTTTTCTCCTCTTTCAGCAGCTTTAGCAATTGAACCATCAAGTCCTGCAGCAGAACCAGTTTCAACAATTGCCCAACCTTTTTCCTCCATACCCCAAGCTTTAAAGTGTTGCTTGTTAATTAATTCACAAGCCCAACCTGGAGGACAAATGTGGAAGCCACCTTTTGAAGGATCTTCAGGATGAGGGAATAGATCAGGTCTTTCTAAAATTGCAGCAGCTGTTGTTAGTTCAGGATTTTTTTCTAGAGTAGCAGGTAATACCCACCATCCTTCACCTAAACCAGTGATTGGAGCTGTATTAATGGAATGCATTTTGCCTTCATCAACAGCTTTGTTCAAAGCAACTATTGCAGCGTTAGCCCAAAATTCTGGAGCAACATCTGGCTCACCTTTTTCTTGCATAGACGTAAAAGTAGGCATTGTTGCACCTGGCACCAATTCTACAGAACATCCATAACCTTCTTCTAATATAATTTTATCAACTTCAGCCATAAAGTTTGCTGAGGCCCAGTTCATATTAGCGATAGTAATATTTCCACAAGCAGCATTAGCTACACTTCCAAAAGAAGTAAGACCAAAAACAACGGCTAGGGAAAGAAGTATTCTTTTAATTTTCATTATATCTCCCAATATTTGATTCATTTAAAAATCAAGTTGAACATATTGAGAGAAATATTGCAAATTAAATTCAATTATGAGTTGAAGTCAAATTGTCTTTAACTATGCAATAAATTTAGTTATGGTTTTAACATGAAATTTTCTGCAAATTTTTTTTTCAAAGAGTTTGTTTATATTTTAAATTGCAAAACAGTTTTTCAGCAAATCATTATTAGAGAGTCGTAATTTTTAAACCCTAAATTAATTTTTTAATTAATTAATTAAAGGAGGTTTATGAATTTAAATAAAAAATTATCAGACATCTTAGATCCTAAAAAAATAGAAGTTGTTAAAAATCCTATAGAGAAAGCTCACGGATTACCTAATGAGTGCTATTTGAATGACGATTATTTAGAATTTGAAAAAGAAAAAGTTTTTAAAAATAATTGGACGATGGTTGGTGTTGCAAGCTCTGTTCCAAATCCTGGTGATGCAAAGCCTTTTAATCTTTTAGATATTCCAATATTAATAGTTAGAAACAAAGAGAATGAGATAAAAGTTTTTCACAATGTTTGTAGTCACAGAGGTTTCAAATTAGTAGACCAAGAATGTAAATTAAAAAATGTAATAAGATGTCCTTATCATTCATGGTCTTATGATTTTAATGGTAAATTAACTGTTACTCCTCATATAGGAGGACTAGGGAAGCATGATGTAGAAGGGTTTGATAAAAATAATAGCAACTTAAAAGAAATTAAATCAAAAGTTTGGATGGATTTAATTTTTATTAATATTAATTTTAATGCAAAACCATTTGAAGAATTTATTAAACCTTTAGAAGATAGATGGTCTAAATTTATTTCTAAAAAAGATCAGCAATTAATAAGACATGCTTCTGACAATGGTTACTTTAATATGAAAGTAAAAAGTAATTGGAAATTTGCTATTGAGAATTATTGTGAAAGCTATCATTTGCCATGGATACATCCAGAATTAAATAGAGTTTCAAATATTGCAGATCATTATCATATTGAAGATGAAAATTTTAATTTTTCTGGACAAGGAAGTGATAAATATTCACAACAGTTTGATGGAAATATAAAATTTAAATGTTTTCCAAATTGGCCGGCAGAACTTTCTGAAAAGTCAGAATATGTATCATTATATCCAAATGTAATGCTAGGAATTCATATTGACCATTTTTATGCGTTTTGGTTAGAACCAATTTCAAACAATCAAACAAAAGAACACTTTGAATTATATTATATCGGAGATGAAAGTGCTTCGAGTGATGAGTTTAAAGGTATACGAGAAAAAAATTTTGCATTTTGGCGCGAAGTTATGAATGAAGATGTAACTGCAATAGAAGGAATGCAAAAAGGGCGAAGTTCACCGGCTTACAATGGTGGAAATTTTTCGCCTGTAATGGATACGCCTACTTTGATGTTTCACAAATGGGTTGCAACAAATTTAACAAAATGAAAGGATAAATTATGAAAAAAGATTTAATTACAAGGTTAAATGAGGGTCCTATCATGTGTGCAGAAGGATACCTTTTTGCAATGGAAAGAAGAGGTTATCTTTCAGCAGGTCCATTTGTTCCTGAGGTTGTGTTGGAGCATCCTGAAGTAGTAACTCAATTACACAGAGAGTTTATCAGAGCTGGTTCAGATGTAGTTCAGGCATTTACTTATTATGGTCATAGAGAAAAACTAAGAATAATTGGTAAAGAACATTTGTTAGAACCAATGCAAAAAGGCGCTCTTAAAATTGCAAAAGACGCTGCAGCTGAATTTAAAGATTTAGATTTGATGGTTTGTGGAGATGTTGCAAACACAAACGTATTTGATCCTGGTGATCCTAATACCCACAAACAATGTCAACAAATGTATGAAGAACAAGTTGCTTGGGCAAAAGAGGCTGGAGTTGATTTTGTTATTGCCGAAACAATTAGTTGGACTGATGAAATGAAAATTGCTTTGAAAGCAATCAAAGACGCTGGGCTGATTGCAGTTTGTAATTTTGCAATTCCTAGAGGCGATAAAACGAGAGAAGGACATAGTGCTGAAGATGCATGTAAGATGATGGAAGATCTAGGCGCCGATGTAGTTGGTCTAAATTGTTATAGAGGACCAGAGATGACAATGAAACTTTTAAAAAAAGTTAGAGACAAAGTTTCTTGTCACGTATCAGGGCTTCCAGTTCCATACAGAACTACTGAGAAAGAACCTGGTTTTTTAAATATTACTGATCATGGTTGTGATTGTATTCCTGGTGGGAATGCATTTCCCGTAGCTTTAGATAATTTATTTTGTAACAGATTTGAAATGGCAGAATTTGCAAAAGAGTGTGTTGAAAATAAAATAAATTTTATTGGGATTTGTTGTGGTGCCGAAGCTCATCATGTTAGAGAAATGTCTGTTGCAATTGGTAAAAAACCAATTTCAATGAAATACATGCCAGATATGAGTAAACATTTTCATCATGGTACTGATAAATCTTTAAAAAAAGTAAATAAGGAAATTAAATATTAATGGAAAAACATGCCAAAGTTGTAATCATAGGTGGTGGCGTAGTTGGATGTTCTATTCTTTACCATTTATCAAAATTTGGATTAAAAGATTGTATTTTACTTGAAAGAAATGAACTCACATCAGGTTCTTCATGGCATGCTGCCGGAAATGTTCATGTAATTTCTTCTGACCCAAACATCTCTCGGATGATGGCTTACACAATTGGTTTATATAAAGAGATTGAAAAAGAGTCTGGTCATTCAACAGGATTTAAACCTAGTGGAGGTTTTTATTTAGCTTCAAATGAAGTGTGGGCTGATTATTTAAAGAGAGAAAGATCAAAAGCAAGATACATGGGGCTAGACCAAGAATTTATTTCTTTAGAAGAAGTAAAAAAGAAACATCCGTTAATTGATCCTTCTAGATACTTGTTAGCATTATGGGATCCTATTGATGGTGAAGTTGATCCATCAGGAGTTACTTATGCTTTTGCAAAAGCTGCAAAAGTTCATGGTGGAAAATATTACACTCACACTGTCGTAAAAGACACAAAACAAAAAGAAGATGGAACCTGGGATGTATTTACTGAAAAAGGAAACATTAATGCTGAAATAGTAATTAATGCGGGTGGTTTATGGGCAAGAGAAGTTGGTAAATTAGCAGGATTAAATCTTCCAGTTCAGCCAATGGAACACCACTATTTAATCACTGAACCTATTCCAGAAATTGAAGCGATGGGTGATCAAAGACTGCCTATCGGAACAGATTTTGAGGGAAATATTTATTTTAGACAAGAAGGTAAAGGAATGTTGCTTGGAACTTATGAGCCAAAATCAACTCCTTGGAAAGTTGAAGGCACACCAATGAATTTTGGACATGAGTTATTGGAGCCAAAATTAGATAATATTGAAGATCGATTAGCAATTGGGTTTGAGAGAATGCCAGCATTAGAACGGGCAGGAATAAAAAATATAGTTAATGGACCATTTACTTTTGGTCCAGACGGGAGTCCTCTTATTGGTCCAGTACCAGGAATGAAAAATTATTGGGTTGCAGTTGGTGTGATGGCTGGATTTTGTCAAGGGGGTGGTGTGGGAAAATGTATTGCTGAATGGATTATTGATGGTGAACCTTCTATTGATGTTTGGGCAATGGATGTTGCAAGATTTGGAGATTATGCATCCCCTCAATATGGAACAATAAAATCATCAGAAAATTATGAACGAAGATTTATTATGACGTTTCCTAATGAAACTTTACCAAAAGGAAGAAAACAAAAAACTACAGCACTTTATGATCGTTTTGTTAATCAAGGAGCTGTGATGGGAGATAGTTTTGGATTAGAAAATGTTTTGTGGTTTGCAAATAATAAAGAAGATGCTAATGAAGAACCAACGATAAAAAGATCAAGATCGCATGATTATGTTTCAAAGGAAGTTATTAATGTAAGAGAGAATGTTGGCTTGATAGAAGTTGCAAATTTTTCAAAACATGAATTCAAAGGCCCAGATGCGAGAAAATTTTTAGATCATATAATGGCTGGAAGACTTCCTAAACCTGGAAGAATATCTTTATCACCAATGTTATCTTATAGGGGGAAATTGTGTGGAGATTTAACAGTTGCTTGTTTAGATGAAAATGAATTCATGGTATTTGGTTCTGGTGCTGCTCAAGAAATGCATAGACGTTGGTTTGAAAGTCACTTAGATAAATTTAATTTAAATTATAAAAATAGATCTGATGAGTTTCATGGATTATCAATTGCAGGACCTAACTCAAGGAAAGTTTTAGAAAAAATTGTAAGAGACGATGTTTCAAATGAAAAATTTAAATTTAGAGATTCTAGAAGAATGTTTGTTGGAGGAGTTCCTGCATTAGTAAATAGAATTTCATTTACCGGAGAGCTTGGTTACGAAATATATGTAGCACCTCATTATCAATTAAAATTATTTGAAGAACTAATGGAAGCTGGAAAAGAATTTAATATTAAACCCTTTGGTGGAAGAGCATTAATGTCTATGAGGCTTGAGAAAAATTGGGGAGCATGGACATTAGATTATAGACCAGATTTTACTCCTAAAGAAACAGGATTAGATGCTTTTATCAATTGGGATAAAGAATTTATAGGTAAAGAGAGTGCACAAAATGAAAACTCTTCACATAAACTTACACCTTTAATTGTTGAAACTAATGATATTGATGTAACAAATAATGAAGCTGTTATGAATGGAGATCAAAGTATAGGTTATGTTACTTCAGGTGGTTTTGCACATTTTGTAAATAAGAGTGTCGCTTTTACTTTTATTGATCAGGATAAAATTAAATCCGAAAATAAAGTTCAAGTAGAGATAAATGGAGATTTATTTAATTGCTCAATAATTAAAGAACCACTTTATGATCCAAGTGGTCAAAAAATGAGAAGTTAATGTCTGATCAAGATAAAGACGTATCTAAAAATTTAAACATTTATAAATTAGATAAAACAGAAGACGTGATGAATTATTACGCAGATTGGGCTGAAAATAACAAATATAATAAAGACATGATTGATTGGAACTATACAGGTCCAAAAGAAACAGCTGCAGCATTTAAAAAACATCAGCAAAATAAAAATGCATTAATACTCGATGCGGGTTGTGGTACTGGCTTAGTTGCACAAGAATTAGAGAAATTTGGATTTAATAATTTTCATGGAATAGATTTATCTCAAGATCTTTTAAATTCAGTTCCAAAAAATCTTTACAAAAAATTAAGTAAATTAGATTTAAACAAAGAGATTCCCGAAGCAGATAATACTTATGATAGTGTGTTATGTGTTGGAACCTTCACATTTGGTCATGTCAAAAATAATGCTTTAGATGAGTTTTTAAGAATTACTAAATCAGGTGGCTATATAGGCTTCACTATAAATGAGGGTATTTTTAAGAAATATAATTTTGATACTAAAATAGATCAATTTAAACAGAACAAATTGTGGGAAGAAAAAGAATTCTTTAAATCAGATTACATTGCCAGTAAAAATGTAAACGCATGGTTAGGAATTTATAAAGTTACAAAATGAGATTTAGTAGAAAAATAACTCCAGAATTTAAACCAAAACAAAATTTTATTACTAAAAAAAGATTAAGAGAAGATGAAATAGATTTTGATAAACTGAGATCTTATCGTTTAGATAGAGTTAGAAAAGAATTAGAAAAAAATAATTTAGAAGCTTGCTTTTTATTTGATCCAGTAAATGTTCGATATGCATTAGACACAGTAAACATGAGTGTTTATAATATGCACAACTTAACAAGGTATTGTTTTGTTCCAGTTAATGGTCCAGTAATTCTTTATGAATATTTTAATTGCGAAAAGTTATCTGAGCATCTTCATCTTATAGATGAGTTGAGACCAGCAATAACTTGGGACTATTTTAGTAACGGAGATCAATCTGAAGAGCAATTAAAAAAATGGATTAATGAAGTTAAAGATTTATCTAAATCATATTTTAAATCAAAGAAAATTGCCATTGATGTTTTAAACGGTCCTGCAGTTTCTGCGTTAAATAAAGAACAAATTCAAGTGGTTGATGCTAAATTAATTTTAGAACAAGCAAGAGTAATTAAATCATCTGAAGAAATTAAATGTATGAGATCAGCAATAGATGTTGCTGAAATGGGTATTGTAAAAATGAGAGAACAATTAAAACCAGGAATGACAGAAAACGAATTATGGTCAATTCTTCATCAAACAAATATAGAAAATTATGGTGAATGGATTGAGTGTAGATTGTTAGCATCAGGAGAAAGAACAAATCCTTGGATGCAAGAATGTGGAAACAAAGTTATTCAAGATGGTGAACTAGTTGCTTTTGATACAGACATGGTAGGACCCTATGGATACTGTGCGGATATTTCTAGAGCATTTGTAGTTGGTAATAAATTTAATGAGGAACAAAAAAAATTATATTCAATGGCTGTTGAACAAATAGATTACAATTCAAGACTAATTAAAGATGGTTTATCTTTTAAAGAATTCACAGATAAATCATGGGTTTTACCTGAAGATTACTACCCTAATAGATACTCTGTAATGGTACATGGAATAGGTCTTTGCGATGAGTGGCCTGCGATTAGATATCCAACAGATGGTGGTGAACGTAGTGGAACGTTTCAAAAAAATATGACAATAACAGTTGAGAGCTATATAGGTAAAGTGGGTGGTAAAGAAGGTGTTAAGCTTGAGCAACAATACCTAATTGGTGAAAATGGACTTGAATTAATGTCCCATCATCCGTTAGAAGATATTTAATGAAAATTATTTTAGTAATGGGATTACCTGGTGCAGGTAAAACAACTTTAGCAAATGAAATGGCACCTCATTTAAATGCTAAAAGATTAAATGCTGATGAAGTTAGAAAAGAAGCTGATGATTGGGATTTTTCAGAGGAAGGTAGAGTAAGGCAAGCTAAAAGAATGGCTGAATTTGCTCTAAAATTAAAAGCTGAGGGTCATTATGTAATTGCAGACTTTGTTGCTCCTACACCAGAGGCAAGAAGCTTGTTTCCAGCAGATTTTAGAATTTGGGTAGATACAATAAAAAAAGGTAGATTTGAAGATACTAACCAAATGTTTGTTAATCCAAAAAACTTTGACTACCATGTAACAACTCAGGATGCTAAGAAATGGGCACCGTTAATAATTGAGGAGATTAAAAAATGACATATCAATGGGATAATAAAAAACCTACAGCGCAAATGTTAGGAAGATGGCAACCCTTTCACGACGGGCATTATAAACTGTTTAAAGAAATAATTAAAAAAACAGGACAAGTTTGTATTCAAATAAGAGATGTACAAGGAGTGGATGATAATCCATTTGATTTTGAAACTGTAAAAAAAAATATTGAAGAAAGATTAAATCCTGAATTTGAAGGTCAATTTAAAATTATGTTAGTTCCTAATATTACAAATATTTGTTACGGAAGAGGTGTTGGTTACAAAATTGAGGAAATAGTTTTAGATGAAGAAACTCAAAAAATTTCAGCTACTAAAATTAGAGCTCAAATGAGAGAAGAGGGTAAATTAAAATAACCTTTAATGAATGATAGATTAAATAATATTGTCGATTTAAAAAAATATCCTATTCACGATTTAAATTCTCCAATCATTAAAAATTTAGTAAAAAAATGTAAGGAAGAATTAGACCAATATAGTTGTTCAACTATTCCAAATTTTATTTTACCTAAATCTTTAGAGGTAATGAATTCAGAATTAGAAAAACAACTTGATGAAGTTTATATGTCTAAAGAAAGCATCAATGCATATCTTTATGCTAAAGATGATCCAAGTTTACCTGAAAAACACCCAAAGAGAAATTTTATGGAAAGGTATAATGGATATTTAAATTCAGATTGCTTTCCAAAAAATTCAGAAATGAAATATCTTTATGAAACAGAAGAACTTTTAAAATTTGTTTCTGCATGTTTAGGTATTTCCCCTATTTATAGATGGGCAGACCCTTTGGCTTGTCATGCGTACAATGTTATGAAGCCAGATGGAATTCTTCCTTGGCATTTTGATAGTTGTGAATTCACTTTAAGTTTGATGATACAGAAACCTGAAAAAGGAGGTGTTTTTGAATATTGTCCAAATATTAGAGCACCAGGTAACGAAAATTTTGATGAGGTTAAAAAAGTTTTAGAAGGAGATCGATCAAGAGTAAGACAGCTTAAATTAGAACCAGGGGATCTTCAAATTTTTAAAGGAAGATTTACTTTGCATAGAGTAACAAAAGTAGAAGGTCAAAAATCTAGATATATGTGTATTCCTGCTTATGTCTTAGATCCTTATAGAGTAAATACCCCAGAACACTCAAAAGCAATTTATGGTAAAGTTTTACCAATTCATATAGAAAGAAATCAGGCTAGATCCGATGGATTAACTGATTAAATGACAAGTAATATTAAAATAAAGAGAATTAATTCTGAGATTTCATCAATAATAATTGATGAACCAAAAACATATAATTCTCTTTCATTTAAAAATCTTTCCGATTTATTAAAATCATTAAAAAAATTAGATGCTGATAAAAAAACTAAAGTAATAATCATAGAGGGCGCAGGAAAAGGATTTAGTGCTGGCCATAATCTAAAAGAAGTCAGAAGTCTGAAAAAAAAAGATAAATATCAAAAGTTATTTAATCTTTGTTCTAAGGTTATGTTGCAAATTGTTGAAGGAAAAAAACCAGTTATTGCAAAGGTTCATGGGGCAGCTTTTGCAGCAGGCTGTCAGTTAGTTGCAAGTTGTGATCTCGCATATAGCACCAAAGACGCTTTATTCGCAACACCTGGTGTAAATATTGGATTGTTTTGCAGCACACCAATGGTGGCGGTTAGTAGAAAAATTAATCGTAAACCAATGATGGAGATGCTTTTAACAGGAGAACCTATTAAAGCAAATTATGCAAAAGAAATTGGTTTAATAAATGATCATTTTTCTAAATCAAAATTAAACGATGAAGTTTTAAAAGTAGCAAAAAAAATTGGATCGAAATCTAATTTGACCATTAAAATCGGAAAACAGGCTTTTTATAAGCAATTAGAAATGCCTCTCAGAAATGCTTATGCATACACTAGCAAAATGATGACTGTTAATATGATGGCAATGGATGCCAAAGAAGGCATCTCGGCCTTCTTAGAAAAAAGACAACCAAATTGGAAACATAAATAATAATGAAGAATAAAAAAAATATACTCATTATTTTATTTATTATTTTTGGAATGTACTTTGTATTAAATTTTAAAGATCATAATTTTAAAAGAGCGGTAGATGCTTGTATTGCAGGAAGTCAAAAATTATCTGAGACTAAAATTACTGATTTGAATGCAGCAAGAAAATTCTGCGAAGAACAAATTAAAAAAGAAAACAAATAACTAAATGAGTGACATAAAGAGAATTTTAGAAAATTCCAAGTCTATAGCGATGATTGGTGTTAGTAATGATTTAAAAAAACCTTCAACTATTGTTATGAAATATATGCAAGAGTATGGATATAAAGTTTATCCAGTTAACCCATCAGCTAAGGGTAAAAAAATTTTAGGTGAAGAAGTGTATGCTTCGATAACAGAGATTAAAGATCCTATTGACATTGTAGATGTTTTTAGACCTTCTAAAGAAGCATATGGCATAGCTGAGGATTCTGTGAAAATTGGTGCTAAGGTATTATGGTTACAACTTGGAATAAGAGACGAAAATGCTAAGTCACTTGTAGAAAAAAATAATATAGAATACGTAGAAAACAAATGTACTAAAATGGAATATCAAAAATTTTTTTTAAAAGTAAGACAAGCTTTTCCTGTTTTGAGTAATTAATTTTATGAACATAGTAAATTTTACACCAATTCCTGCCTTTACTGGCGGATTGATAATTGGATTAGCAGTAGTGGTATTTTTTTTACTGAACGGTCGTCTAGTAGGAATAAGTGGTATCGCAAGTAATGCGTTAACAGAAAAAGAAAATAAATTTGATAATTTATTATTCTTATTGGGATTAATTATTGCACCATTTATTTATTCCTTATTTTCTAAAGGAGGAATTAACATTAGTATTTCTAATTCTTATGTCTTGATGATAGCAGCGGGTTTGTTGGTTGGAATCGGAACACGGATCAGTGGTGGCTGTACAAGTGGCCACGGTATAAGTGGTATTGGAAGATTTTCTTTAAGATCAATTATTGCAACAATTACATTTATGATTGTTGGAATATTAACTGTATTTATAAAAAATTTATTATGAACAAATTAGCTTCCTTTATTTCAGGTATAATCTTTGGTATTGGTTTAGTGATATCTGAAATGGTTAATCCAGCAAAAGTATTAGGCTTTTTAGATTTATTTGGAAATTGGGATCCATCTCTTGCATTTGTCATGATGGGAGCTTTGGCTGTTTCATCTCCTTTGTTTCATATAATTAAGAAAAAAGAAAAACCACTACTTGCAGAGAAATTTAATTATTCAAATAACAAAACAATTAATAATCAGTTAATATTAGGTTCAGCTTTATTTGGTGCTGGATGGGGATTAGGAGGATTATGTCCTGGTCCAGCTATAACTTCTGTTGCTTTATTGAATATTTACTCAATAACTTTTGTTGTTTCAATGTTTGTAGGATTTTACTTAGTTAAATCATTCAATTTAAGCTCCTCAAGATAAATTTATAATTTTTCTTAATTGTTTATAATGAGTAGAAATAATTTTTATGAATAAAGTTTTAAAATTTTTAGACAGTACTTTTTTAGATTTAGGTCGACAATTTAAATGGACTTATTTGCCTCCTTTGATGGTTTATGTTGCGGCTGGTATTTCTGGATTAACTGGAATAGTTGGAACTTTTTTTGTTAAAGACTACTTAAATTTATCTGCAGCTTTTTTAGCTGGACTTGGGTTTTGGGCTGGAATTCCATGGGCATTAAAAATGCCTTTAGGACACCTGGTTGATCTTATATGGAATAGAAAAAATTATATGGTTTACTTTGGCGCTTCTTTAATCGCTTTAAGTTTGCTGATTATGTATGGACTTATAATCCATACAGAAGACATGTCTGAAATTTTCACAGTTGAAACTTGGTTTGTGATTAGCGTAATTTTAGCACCTGTTGGTTATGTAATTCAAGATGTTGTTGCTGATGCTATGACTGTTGAAGCTGTCCCACTAACTGATGAGAGTGGAAATGATTACAGTAAAGATCAAGTTAAAATTATGCATACAACAATGCAAACCCTTGGTCGTTTTGCAATTATTGGAGGCACTGTTTTAGTTGCGTTGGTGAATGTAATTTTATTTAGAGATGTAGATAGCCTAGAACAGTCTGCTAAAATTGCTCTATACGGTAAAATTTATTTATATGCGTTAGTTATTCCAGTTGTTTCAATCTTAGGGGTGTTTTTAGCAAAATATTTAAGGAATAAGAAAATTCAAAATTTAAAATCTAAAGGACTTGAATTTAAAGTAGAAAGAGGAACTGAGAAAACAAAAATTAATTGGTGGATCCTTGGAGGAAGCTTAATTTTTGTTATTTTCACTTTATCTATCGGATCGTTCAAAGTTCCTTTTGCACAAGAAATTGTTTTCATTGGTTCAGTTATCATAATTTTATTTTTGATGTTTAAGCTCATCAAAGAGTTGCCAGAAAATTTAAGGTTAACAATTGTTGGTACTGCAGTAATTATATTTATATTTAGAGCAATGCCAGGTCCTGGTCCTGGTCTAACGTGGTTTGAAATTGATGAACTTGGTTTTAATGAACAATTTTTTTCAATTTTGTCTTTACTGGCATCAATTTTAACATTGGCTGGAATTGTTTTATTGAGACCTTTTATGGCCAATAACTCAATTGCAAAAATTATTGTTGTATTAAGTATAGCTGGTGCAATTTTATTTTTACCAAGTGTTGGAATGTATTATGGATTTCATAATTGGACCGCTTCAATAACAGGTGGTGTAGTTGATGCTAAATTTATAGCGATACTAAATACAGCTTTAGAGTCTCCATTAGGTCAGGTATCAATGATACCTTTATTAGCTTGGATTGCTAAAAATGCCCCTTCACATCTTAAAGCAACTTTTTTTGCAGTTTTTGCTTCTTTTACAAATTTAGCTCTTTCAGCAAGTGCTTTAGGGACAAAATATTTAAATCAAATTTTTACAGTTACTAGAGAAGTAAAAGATAAAGTTTCAGGAGAAATTCAAACTACTGCTGATTATTCAGAGCTTGGGATATTGTTAATTGTTGTAACTTTACTTACACTTATTTTGCCTATTTTATTTGTCTATATAATTAACAATAGTAAGTACAAAACCTCAGAATAAACAATAATTTTATAGTTTTTTTGGTTTTTTTTGTTAATTAAAAATTATGAAAAAAATTTTCCTAGTTTACGGTCATTATAATGAAAATTCATTTAACGCAGCAATTAAAAATGAATTTATCAAACACTCTGAATTAAAAGGTAACAAAGTAGACGTTGTAGACTTATACAAAGAAAAATTTGATCCTGTATTTGCTGGAGAAGACCCAAGTGCTGAAGTCTTAGATCATCGTAAGAGAATAGAAGAGTGTGATACAATTGTATTAGTTGCGCCAATATGGAATTTTAGAATGCCAGCAATTGTTGAAGGATGGATTGATAAAGTGTTGGCACCGCCATGGGCATTTAGATTTAAGCAACTAGTTGGAAACTATGGTTATCCAATTGGTAATTTAAGAAAAAAGAAAGCGGTAATTTTTTGCACATATGGTTCACCAAGACTAGCTATCACTACATTTTTTTTAAATTTACCGATTAGAAGACTTAAAAGAGGGGTATTTCATATGTGTGGCATATATAACATTACCTATCGAAGATATTTTGCAGTACCTTTTGTAAGCGACTCAAAAAGACAAGAGTTCTTAGAAGATGTTAGAAAAACTGCGAATAATATTTAGCACTTTATTAATTCTATTATTAACTACTGTTTATTCATATTCAGAGTTGATAAACCCAAGCAAAAATATTACTCCAAAAGAAGTTGTTGAAATTCAACTTAATGGTCTCAAACAAAATGATTTAGAATATAAAGATAGAGGGATAGAGCAAACCTGGACCTTTGCTCACCCTAACAATAAAAAAGTAACAGGTCCCCTAGGTAATTTTAAGAGAATGATCAAAGGAGCCTCATATAAAATGATGATTAATCATCTAAGCCACACTATCACAGAGCTAGGCAGTAGTGACAAATGGGCCCAATTTGAGGTCATCATTTTAGATAAGGACAAAATTTATCATAAGTTCAATTGGCAGGTTGAAAAATATACAGACGAAGGAGTTTTAAAAGATTGCTGGTTGACCACAATGGTCTCAAGTCCAATTCCGCTCGGCAGCTCAATTTGATTATCCACAGATACATTTTTGTTTCGTTACTAATAAAAATTTAGTAGGAATCACGAAATGAAAACAAAAACTAAAGTCGTAGTAGTTGGTGGTGGAGTAGTTGGTGTCAGTGCTCTTTATCATTTAGCAAAAAAAGGTTGGTCTGATGTAGTTCTTGTTGAGAGAAAAGAATTGACCTCAGGTTCAACTTGGCATGCAGCAGGTTTATTGCCGTTATTTAATATGAGTTACTCTGTAGGTCAGCTACATAAGTATGCAGTAAATCTTTATAAAACTTTAGAAGAAGAAACTGGAAAAAATGTTGGCTTTAGTGTTGTTTCAAATATTCGTTTGGCAAGTACAAAAGATAGAATGGATGAGTACCATCAGTACGCAGGTGTCGCTCGAACGATTGGAGTAGATGTAAAATTTTTAACTCCACAACAAGTAAAAGAAATTTGGCCTCTATGTCATACAGATGATTTAGTTGGAGCAATTCAACACCCAGAAGATGGATATATCCAACCAGCAGATTTAACACAAGCTTTAGCTACCGGTGCAAGAAATAGAGGAGCAGAGATTTATAGAAACACAACTGTTCTATCAATGAGACAAACAAAAGATGGATGGATTGTTGAAACAGATAAAGGATCAATAGAGTGTGAACATGTAATTTCTTGTTCTGGAAATTTTGCAAGACAAACTGGTGAAATGGTTGGATTAGATATTCCAGTTATTCCTGTTGAACATCAATACATCGTAACTGAACCACATCCTGCTATTCAAAAAAGAAGAAAAGATGGTTTACCAGAAATGGGTGTTTTAAGAGATAGCGATAGTAGATGGTATATGAGAGAAGAAGCGGGTGGATTAATTTTAGGACCTTATGAAGATGGTGCACCAGCATGTTATGTAGAGGGACCATCAAAGAATTCTGAATACGAACTATTCCAAGAAGATTTAGATAGATTAGCACCACATATTGAAGGAGCAATACATAGAGTTCCTGCTTTCGGAGAAGTTGGGGTTAAGAAAGTTTATAATGGAGCAATTTGTTATACACCTGATGGAAATCCAATTGTTGGACCTGCTTGGGGATTAAAGAATTTTTGGATTAATGAAGGTCATAGTTTTGGAATAACTGCAGCAGGTGGTGCTGGTTGGCAACTTGCAGAATGGATTGTAGATGGTGAACCAACAATTGATATGTTGGGAGTTGAGCCAAGACGATATGGAAACTATGCAACGAAATCATATTTAAAAGCTAAGAATGAAGAAGCTTATAGTCATGTTTTTATAGTTCACTATCCAGATGAAGAAAGACCTGCAGCAAGACCCTTAAGAACAGCTCCATGTTATGAAAGAATGAAAAATTTAGGAGCAGTATTTGGTCAAAAATTTGGATGGGAAAGACCTAATTTTTTTGCAACGGATGGAATGGAACAAAAAGATGATTGGTCGTTTAGAAGATCAAAATGGTTTCATGCAATTAAAAAGGAATGTCAAAACGTAAAAGAAAATGTTGGTCTTTTAGATATGACTGCTTTTGCAAAATGCAGAATAAGAGGACCTAAAGCAGAAGAGTTTTTAGACTATTTAGTTGCAAACAAACTTCCAAAAAAGATTGGAAGAATAAATCTATGTCATGCATTAAATACCAAAGGTGGTGTGCATTCAGAATTTACAATCATGAAAGAAGCAGAGAATAGTTACTATTTAGTATCAGCTGGAGCAAATTTAAGATTAGATCATGACTGGATTCAAAAATGGATGCCAGATGACGGATCTGTAATTTTTGAGGATTTAACAAATAGTACAGGTGTGTTGGTAGTAGCTGGACCTAAAGCAAGACAACTAATGCAAAAAGTTTCAACAGATGATTTTTCTAATGATAACTTTAAATGGTTAACAGCAAAAAATGTGAATGTAGGATATGCACCAGTTAACGCCATGAGAGTAAATTTCGTTGGTGAACTGGGATGGGAACTTCATCATCCAATCGAGTATCAAAATCATATTTTTGATAAATTAATGGAAGCTGGTAAAGATTTAGGGATTAAACCATTCGGTATCAGAGCAATGAATAGTTTAAGAGTTGAAAAATCTTACAAATTAGTAGGAACAGAATTATCAATTGAATATTCTCCATATGAATCAGGACTAGATAGATTTATTCATCCAAATAAAGGAAACTTTATTGGTTTAGAGGCACTTAATAAATGGAGAGAAAAAGGTTTTGATAACAAATTAGTAACTTTAGAAGTTCACAATACTAAAGATGCAGATGTTCTAGGAAATAATCCTATATTTAAAGATGGTAAAGTTGTTGGAAGAGCAACAGGCGGTGAGTTTGGATTTAGATTAGATAAATCAATTGCTCTTGCAATGGTAAAACCTGATTGTTCTAATGTGGGCGACAAATTACAAGTTGATATATTGGGTGAAATGTATGACGCTACCGTTTTAGATGAAAGTCCATACGATTCAGAAAATAATTTGTTGAGAGCTTAATGAAAATCTTAGTAGCAGTAAAAAGAGTTATTGATTACAACGTTCAAATCAGAGTTAAAGAGGATGGTACTGGTGTAGTTACAGACAATGTAAAAATGTCAACTAATCCACCAGATGATAATGCAATCGAAGAGGCAGTAAAAATTAAAGAAGCAGGAAAGGCAACTGAAGTAGTTGCAATAACTGTAGGTGAAGAAAAAGCTCAAGAAACTGTTAGAAAGGCTTTAGCAGTTGGAGCAGATAGAGGAATTCATGTAAAAGCAGATGGAATACTAGAGCCATTAGCTGTTTCAAAAATTTTACAAAAAGTTGTTGAAAAAGAAAAACCAGATTTAGTTTTTATGGGAAAACAAGCAATTGATGATGATTGTAATCAAACAGGTCAAATGTTGAGTGCATTATTAAATTGGCCACAAGCAACTTTTGCATCAAAGATTGATGTAAAAGATAATAAGCTAGAAGTTACTAGAGAAATTGATGAGGGACTTGAAACAATTGAAATAAATGTTCCTGCTATTGTAACTTGCGATTTAAGATTAAATGAACCAAGATACGCTTCTCTTCCAAACATTATGAAGGCTAAGAAAAAACCAATTGAAGAAATTTCTGCATCTGATCTAGGTGTTGATACTTCTCCAAGAGTAGAGCAAATTAAAGTAGAAGAGCCACCGAAAAGAAAAGCGGGTATTAAAGTTGCTAATGTAGCAGAATTAGTTCAAAAATTAAAAAATGAGGCAAAGGTAATATAATGGCAGTTTTACTTATAGCAGAACATAATAATAAAGAGTTAAGACCATTTACATTAAATGCAGCTACAGCTGCTTCACAAATTGATAGCGAAGTTCACGCTGTGATAATTGGAAATAATAGTGCAGAGGCATCAAAAAAACTATCTGAACTTCCGGTAATTAAAAAAGTGTTAAGTGTTGAGGCTGCACATTACGAAAATTTCACTGCAGAAAATTTTGCTCCGGTTGTTGTTAAACTAGCAGAAAATTATTCTCATATTATTTGTTCAGCAAATACATTCGGTAAAAATTTAATGCCAAGGATTGCAGCTCATCTTGATACTTCACAAGTTAGCGACATTATCAAAGTAATATCATCTGATACTTTTGTTAGACCAATTTATGCTGGAAATGCTTTTGCAACAGTTAAAAGTAATGATGCAAAAAAATGTGTAACTATTAGACCAACTTCATTTGATCCTTGTGAAAGCTCAGGAGGTTCAGCTCAAATTGAGAAAATTGATGCTGGAGAAGAATTTTCAAATACAAAATTTGTAAAAAGAGAAGAAATTAAATCTGATAGACCTGAACTTGGTACAGCTAGAATTGTTGTATCAGGTGGAAGAGGAATGCAAAGTGGAGATAACTTTAAATTAATTACTGAAATTGCTGATAAGCTTGGAGCAGCTATTGGAGCATCAAGAGCTGCAGTTGATGCAGGTTATATAAGCAATGATCATCAAGTTGGGCAAACCGGAAAAGTTGTTGTGCCAGATTTATACATAGCTGTTGGAATATCAGGAGCAATTCAGCATTTAGCGGGTATGAAAGAAAGTAAAGTTATAGTTGCAATTAATAAAGATGGTGAGGCCCCAATTTTTAGCGTTGCTGATTATGGTCTTGAAGCAGATCTCTTTGAAGCTTTGCCTCAGTTCATGGAAGAGCTGAACAAATTAAACACTATACAAAAATAATCCTTACAGTTAAAAACTAGATTATGTCTAGAGAATCTATGGAATATGATGTTGTAATCATTGGTGGCGGCCCATCAGGATTAGCGACTGCAATTAAATTAAAACAATTAGATTCAAATTTGAATGTTTGTTTGCTTGAAAAAGCTTCAGAAATAGGAGCTCATATTTTGAGTGGGAATGTTTTTGAAACAAGAGCTCTAGATGAGTTATTACCTAATTGGAGAGAACTTAATTCGCCAATTAAAACAAAAGTAACAAAAGAAAAATTTTTATTTTTAGGAAAAACAAAATCTTTAAGTTGGCCAACTTGGCTTTTGCCAGCAGTTCAACAAAATCATAAAAATTATATTATTAGTTTAGCTAACTTATGTAGATGGTTAGCTGAACAAGCAGAAGCTTTGGGTGTAGAAATTTTTCCAGGTTTCCCAGCAAGTGAAATTTTATACAACGATGACGGGTATGTTAAAGGAGTAGCTACCCAAGATATGGGTATAGATAAAGAGGGCAACAAAAAAGATAGTTTTGAACCAGGCATTGAGCTTTTAGGAAAAGTAACAGTATTTGCTGAAGGTTGCAGAGGTCATCTTGGAAAACAATTAATTCAAAAATTTGAACTGAGTAAAGGAAAAGATCCCCAGCAATATGGAATTGGTTTTAAGGAAATTTGGGAAATAGAAGAAAAAAATCATGAAGAAGGACTAGTAATGCATACTGCTGGATGGCCACTTGATAACAATACTTATGGTGGAAGTTTTATGTATCACGCTGAAAATAAACAAGTGTTTTTAGGCTATGTAATAGGATTGGATTACAAAAATCCACATTTATCTCCATATGACGAGTTTCAAAGATTTAAAACTCATCCAGCAATTAAAAAAATAATAAAGGGAGGAAAAAGAATTTCATATGGCGCAAGAGCATTAATCGAGGGAGGATTTCAAAGTTTACCTAAAATGTTTATGCCAGGTGCCTTACTAGTAGGATGTGATGCTGGTACATTAAATATGCCTAAAATTAAAGGCTCTCATACTGCAATGAAAAGTGGAATGATTGCAGCTGAAACTATTAATGAACACTTAAAAGAAAATAAAGATTTGTCTAGTTATGAAGATAAATTTAAAAAAAGTTGGTTATATAAAGAATTGTTTGAAGCTCGAAATGTAAAACCTAGTTTTAGTTGGGGATTAATTTTGGGAATTATTTTTACAGGCATTGATCAAATTATGTTTAGAGGAAAACTTCCTTTCACTCTTAAACATAAACATGCGGATCACGAAACATTAAAACCTGCTAGTCAAATGCCCAAAATAGATTATCCAAAGTACGATAATGTAATAACTTTTGATAAAACTAGTTCAGTTTATCTTACAGGAACTAATCATGCAGACAATCAACCTGTCCACTTGCAACTTAAAGATCCTGATTTACCAATTAAATACACTTTAGAAAAATTTGACGAACCTGCACAAAGATATTGTCCAGCTGGAGTATATGAAGTGCAGAAAGAAAATAATATTAATAAGTTTGTAATTAACTCTCAAAATTGTATTCACTGTAAAACTTGCGATATTAAAGAACCTTCTCAAAACATAACTTGGGTTACACCAGAAGGAGGCGGTGGACCAAGATATGGAAATATGTAAATTAAGATAAATCTATTGCAAATTTTTTTAAAGTTTCGATAGGTAAATGTTTTAAAGTATTTTTGTGAGTTCTTTTTAAAAATATTGGACATCCTTTACCAGCCTCAACTGCTCTTGCATACCAACTCGCACATACACACCACCCATCTCCATCTTTTAATCCTGGAAATCCAAATTCTGGATGAGGTGTAATTAAATCATTTCCTGATTCCTTTAACCATTCTAAAAATTCAGTTGTAACTTTTGCACAAACAGTATGTACACCGTGGTCATTTTCATCTGTATTACAGCACCCATCTCTGAACCAACCTGTTAATGGGTCATTGGAGCATTCTTCTAAATTTTCACCCAAAACATTTTTCTGTTTGTTAATATTTTTCATTACATAGCTAATTTAAGTTTAAAATTATATTTTTTCAAAGATCTCTCTATCAATTAATGCGTTAAAAGAAATAGATCTTCTCTCTTCATCGGTTTCTTTAAAAGGATAAACAGTATGCATTAAATAATGTGGAAAAAAATAAAAATCACCTACTTTTGGTTTTATTGTAAAAATTGATTCAGATATAAATGCTCTAGATCCATGAATTAAATTTAGGGTGCCTCCAAAATAATCTTTTTCTTTATCTTTATTTTGTACATGTTTGCCAAAAGTTTTTGGAAGCTTTAAAAAACCAGCTCCCGAAATATGTCCATTATGATAATGAGCAGGATTATATTCGTTCTTAAATTGCCTGACTATCCATGACTCTAAAAGATTAAAATTTTGGATTTTTTTTCTTGTCTCCATCTCAATCCATTTGGCACTGCAGTTGGCTAAAAATTGAAGCCATCCTATTTCATTCACAAATTCTTTTTCAAGCTTGAATTCTTGTGTCACATCTCCAATTAATTGTTTTCCAAAATCAAGTTCCTTTGATTTTTTTTCGTTTTCAACAATTTTATCAATGTAAGTGTTTAAATCTTTTACAATCTTTTCTGGTATAGTTACTTTTAATATTGAAGGACCAAATGGTCTTATAATATTTGCTTGAATATCTCTCATAAAATAATTTAAATTTTTATTTTGTTCGATTGTATTTCATATTTTTATTTAGGATCAAACACTTTTTCTAATAAGAATTTTTAAAATTTATTTTCCATAAACATTATATATTTCTTCATCAATTAATGCGTTAAAAGAAATAGATCTTCTCTCTTCATCGGTTTCTTTAAATGGAAAAACAGTATGCATTAAATAATTTGGGAAAATATAAAAATCACCTACTTCTGGTATAATATTAATTGTTGAAGAAGACATAAACATTCTTGAACCATGAATTAATTGAAGATCTCCTCCTCTATACTTTTTTGATTTTTTATCTTGTACATGTTTTCCAAGATTTTTTGGAACTTTTAAAAATCCAGCACCAGAAACATGACCTGAGTGCCAATGAGTAGGATTGTATTCATTTTCAAACTGTCTCACAATCCAAGTTTCTATTAATGTAAATTTTGAGATTTTTTTTTTTTCGTTAATTTCAATATATGATCTAGTACAATTTGCTAAAAAATCTAACCAACCTGAAGATTTTGCAAATTCTTTTTCTAAAACAAATTCTTGAGTAACATCTCCAACTAAAGACTCGCCATAATTCAGGTTCTGAGATTGACTTTTATCCTTTACTACATCGTCTATATATCTGTTTAATTTATCCAAAATTTCCATGGGAATTTTTACTCTAAAAACTGGTGGACCAAACACTTTTATATTTTGATATTTTAATTCCATAATAATTAGATTTTTGTTGGATTTGGTTGACCCTTGTAAACCTCTTCAGGGTCAAATTTTTTTTCTTTTTCAAGAAATTCCATTTCCACTTTACGTCCATTATCAATTGGTCCCATAGGAATAGATCTGTAAAAGCATGATCTATATCCAACATGACAGCTAGCACCACTCCCTATATCAACTGTTAACCAAATTGAATCTTGATCATCATCAATTCTGATTTCAGTAACTTTTTGAGTAAATCCACTTGTTTTACCTTTATGCCAGATTGCTTTTCTAGATCTACTAAAGTAGTGGGCTTCTTTGGTTTCAATTGTTTTTTTTAATGCTTCAACATTCATATAGCCGTGCATTAAAATATCTTTGGTTTTTGAACACATGGTAATGACAGGTATTAAGCCATCATTATCAAATTTTGGAGAAAGAAGATTTCCTTCCTCGATATCGTAGATATTTTCTCTTTTTTTGAACATAGAATGTGATTATGTAGCACATATCTAGATATAATAAATATTTTAAAATTAGGTAATTACTGTATAAAAAGGCGCTATGAAATTAGTAAAAGATACTGACAACAAGTTAAATGAAAATAAGCAAGTTTCAGACAAAGATGCTGAAGAAGCTTTTAAGACAATTTTAACATGGATGGGTGAAGACCCAAATAGAGAGGGTTTATTAGAAACTCCAAAAAGAGTTGTTAAAGCATTTAAAGAATATTTCAAAGGTTACAAAGAAGATCCAGATAAAATTTTGGATAAAACTTTTGGTGATGTAGAGGGATATGATGACATGGTTGTTCAGAAAAATATTTCTGTTCAAAGTCATTGCGAACATCACATGGCGCCAATTATTGGAAAAGCTCATGTTGCTTATATTCCAAAAGAAAGAGTTGTCGGTTTAAGTAAGCTTGCAAGAGTAGTTGAGGTATTTTCTAAAAGACTTCAAACTCAAGAGAGACTTACAATGCAAATTGCAAATACTTTAATGGAATCATTAGATGCTAAAGGTGTTGCGGTTACAATAGATTCAACTCATCAGTGTATGACTACGAGAGGAATTAAAAAAGAACAAGCAACTACGGTAACAAATTATTATTTAGGTCAATTCAAAGAAGATTTAAGTTTTCAAAATAGATATTTACGATTTATTAGCACTACGCTAAAAGATTAAAGTGTCTGATCAATTTAAAGCAATAGTTCTTAATCAAGAAGGTGAAAATTTTTCTAGAGAAGTAAAATCTTTAGACAGAAGTTTTTTAAAACATGGGGATGTAACTGTTCAGGTAGAATATTCTGATTTAAATTTTAAAGATGGAATGATTCTAAAGAATGGTGGAAGACTAGTAAAAGAGTATCCGCACATACCAGGAATAGATTTTTCGGGAAAAGTAATTGAAAGTGAAAATTCAAAATTTAAATCAGGTGATGCAGTAATATTAACTGGTTTTAGAGTTGGAGAAGTATTTTTTGGTGGTTATTCTCAGATAACAAAAGTTAATGCAGACTTCCTAGTAAAAAAACCTGATAACTTAAGTAGCAAGCAGGCAATGATTTTAGGGACAGCAGGCTTAACTTCTTTAATGAGTGCTTTTGCAATTCAAGCAAGAGAAAGTATTTTGCTTGGAGAAAAAGTTAATGATGTTTTGGTAACAGGAGCAACAGGAGGTGTTGGCAGTATTGCAATAATGGTTTTAACAAAATTAGGATACAATGTAACTGCAGTATCTGGAAAAGAAAGTAAGTCAGATTATTTAAAGTCTTTAGGAGCAAAAAACATTATAAATAGAGCTGAATTTGATAAAGACCCAAGACCAATAGATAAAGGTTTATGGGACGGAGTGGTAGACACTGTTGGAGGAAAAATTTTAGCAAACGCAATTGCACAAACAAAGCCTAATGGAATTATAGCTGTATGCGGAAATGCAAATAGTAATGAACTTAACACTAATTTACTTCCTTTTATGTTACGAGGTATTAAGGTTTGGGGAATGGATTCTGCAAATTGCAGTATAAAAAGAAGAGAATTTATGTGGGGTGAAGCTTCAAAATTAATTGATTTTGAATTGCTTGAAAAATCAGTTTTAACAGTAGGTTTAGAAGAGCTAATTGAAACTTATCCTAAAATATTAAAAGGAGAAATTTCTGGAAGAGTATTAGTGGATGTAAATAAATAATGGATTGGGATAAATTAAAAATTTTTCATGCAGTCGCAGAAGCTGGAAGTTTTACAAATGCTACTGTAAATTTAAACCTTAGCCAATCTGCAATCAGTAGACAGATACAGTCCCTAGAACAAGATTTGAAAGTACAACTCTTTGAAAGACATGCAAGAGGATTAACACTTACAGAAAACGGTGAATATGTTTTTAAAACTGCACATGAAGTAATAAGCAAGTTAAAAGAAGTTGAAACATCTCTAGGTGATCAAAAAAATAAACCAACAGGAAAATTAACTATAACAACAGTAAGAAGTTTTGGTACTCACTGGTTAACGCCTAGAATTCAAGAATTTATGAGACTTAATCCAGAGATTGAGATTGAATTAGTCTTTGATGATAAAGAATTAGATTTAAGTACAAGACAGGCTGATATTGGAATTTTCATGAGAAGGCCAAAACAGCTTAATTATATTCAAAAAAAGCTAGTCGATATCAAATACTATATTTATGGATCAAATAAGTACTTAGAAAAAAATGGAATGCCGAAGACAATAAACGATCTAAATAAACATAAATTTATTTCATTTGGAAAAGGGGCACCGTCTCCAGTTTATAATCCAGATTGGGCACTAAAAATTGGAATGCATGATGGTAAAAAAAGAAAATCAATCATGAAGGTAAATAGTGTAATGGGTCTTTTGTTAGCTGTAGAATCTGGTGTAGGATTGGCGGCACTTCCTGAATATCTAGTAACAAACTCAAACAATGTAATTAAAGTACTTCCGAAAGTAGAAGGACCTATAACAGAAGCTCACTTTGTTTATCCTCAATCTTTAAAGAATACTGCTAGAGTTCAAGCGTTTAGAAATTTCTTATTTAGCAAAATCGGCGACTGGAAATAAAAATTCTCTATATTTAACAATAATAAAAAAAGTATTGAAATATGTGTCAATTTATGCGATTGATAATCATTCGCATTGATAATAATTCTCATTCGCAAATAAACTAAGGTAAAGAAAAGGATATAAATGAAAAAAATAACATTATTAGGATTAATTTTATTTTTCTTTGCAAAAATGAGTATAGCAGGTGAAGTAAATGTTTTTAGTGCAAGACATTACGACTCTGACATTCAGTTGTATGAAAAGTTTACGAACAAAACAGGTATAAAAGTTAACGTAGTTTCAGGTAAAGACAAAGCGTTGCAAAAAAGAATTACTGAAGAAGGAAAAGACTCTAAAGCTGATTTATATATTACAGCAGATGCTGGAAGATTAGGTGCGTTTGACGAAAAAGGTATGTTTCAGAACTCTATGTCAGTGCAGATTGAAGCTTTAGTGCCAGCAAACTTTAGATCTGATAATTGGACAGGTATCGCTAAAAGAGCAAGAATAATTTACTACTCACCAGAAAGAGTAAGTTCAGAAGATTTAAAAGGGATAACTTATGAAAGTTTGTCAGATTCAAAATGGAAAGGAAAAATTGTAATTAGAAAATCTAATAATATTTACAATCAATCTCTTGTTGCATCATTAATCAAAAATAATGGTAAAGAACAAACTTTAGAATGGGCAAAAAAATTAGTTTCAAATTTTGCAAGGAATCCTAAAGGAAATGATAGAGCTCAAATTTTAGCTGTTGCTGCTGGTGAAGCTGATTTGGCTATAGCAAACACTTATTACTATGCTTTGATGTTATCCGGTCAAAAAGGAGAAGATCAAAAAGAAGCTGCTCAAAAGGTATTACCTTATTTTCCAAATCAAAACAATAGAGGGACACATATGAATATAAGTGGTGGAGGTATTTTAAAAAATTCTCCTAATCCTGAAAATGCAAAAAAATTACTAGAATTTCTTTTAACAAAAGAAGCACAACAACATATAGTAAACAATACATTTGAATACCCAATGATAGATGGTGTTGAACCACACCCTCTTATAAAAAAAATGGGTGAAAATTTTAAACAGGATTTAAAAACAAAAGTTGGAGACTATAAAAAAAATCAGGCTGATGCATTAGAAGTAATGTTGATGTCTGGTTGGAAATAAAAGAGGTTAACACTAAGTACTTTTGGTATAAAGTTTATTACCCTACTTAATACCATTAGTACTTCGTTAAAAATGGGTAATAAAATTAATATTTGGTTTTTGAGCTCTTTGCTCATTTCTATGATAGTTGCGATACCAATTGTAACTGTATTTACTAGTTTTTTTGAACCAACTGGTGAGTATTTATCAATAGTTAAAAACACATTTTTGTTTGAATATATTTCTAATTCAATAATTCTTGTAATTGGAGTTTTAATTACAACTTTTGTAATTGGTGTGGGATCTGCTTATTTAGTTTCATTTTATAAATTTCCTGGAGTTAATTTTTTTAAATGGGTTTTAATTTTATCGTTTGCAGTTCCAGCTTATATTTATGCATATTCATTAACTGCTTTTTTTGAAAACTATGGAACAGCTTTTTCAATTATGAAAAACTTATTTGGTGATGGAAATTATAATAATGTTTTACCTAAATTTGATGGAATGCTAGGAGCTATAATTTCAATTTCATTTTCACTATTTGGTTATGTTTACGTGTTAACAAGAACCTCATTTCATTATCAATCTCAAAATTTGCTAGAACTTGGTAAAAACCTTGGTTTTTCAACAAAAAAAACATTTTTTAATATTATTTTACCATCAGCAAGACCAGCAATTATTGCTGGATTATCTTTAGTTGCTATGGAGACTTTATCAGATTTTGGTGCAGTATCTTTTTTTGGGATATCGACTTTAACCACTGGAATTTATGATGCGTGGATATCTTTTGATGATTTGGCTTTAGCAAACAGAATATCTTTTTTTCTTTTAATTTTTATATTTGGATTATTTTTTTTAGAGAATATATCTAGAAAAAAAGCACAGTATCATTCGCCTGCTAAAGGAAATTTTAAAACGAAAACTCTCAAAAAATTAACTGGTTATAAATCTTTAATGGCAATAATATTTTGTTCATTTGTATTTCTTGCAAGTTTTATATTCCCAGTTTTGCAAATGTTGTATTGGACAATTAAATTTCCAAAACATTTTATAGATTTAAATATTGTAGAATTACTGTCAAACACATTGATATTAGTCTTCTTATCAGGCTTTCTTTTAATATTTTTATCTTTCATATCAAATTATGGAAATAGAATTAGCAAAAATAAGTTACTAAACATACTAACAACTTTTTCAATTACTGGCTACGCGATACCAGGCATAATATTAGCTGTTGCATTCATAACTTTTATTTCTTGGTTTGATGAAAATTTTTTTTATTTTTTTGATATAAAACAAATTTTTATTGGATCTATAATTGGTTTAGTAATTGTTTATTTTGTAAGATTTTATTCTTTAGCTAACAACGGTATTAAATCTGGATATTTAAAAATTAATTATTCAATTGATGAAAGTGCATATCTATTAGGTTATTCAAAATTAAAAACTTTTTTAAATATTCATATCCCTTATCTTAAAAACTCAGTCTTATTAATTGCTATATTGTTATCAATCGAAATAATCAAAGAATTACCAATTACATTAATTATGCGTCCTTTTAATTTTGAAACATTTGCCACCCAAGCCTATATATTTGCTTCACAAGATTTACTAGAAGCTGCTGCTGCACCTTCGTTAATACTTATTATGATTGCAAGTATTTTTATATTAATTACATCTAAGTATATGTTTAAAGATAAATAAAATGAGAAATAATTTTTTAGAAATTGAGAATGTTACTTTTGCTGCAAGCTCTAAAAATAAAGTAACCAATGTTTCATTTAATATTGAAAATGAAGGAGACATAGTTTGTTTGTTAGGCCCCTCTGGAATTGGAAAAACTACAATATTAAGAACAATAGCTGGTCTTGAAAAAATTCAGTCTGGTAAAATTATTTTAAAAAATAAAATTATTTCATCTAAAGAAAACCATGTTGAACCTGAGGATAGAAATATATCTTTGGCTTTTCAAGACAACTCTCTATTTCCTCACTACAATGTTTTGGAAAATATAAATTTTGGGGCTGAGAGAAATAAAAAAAAGAAGAAAGGTTTAAATTTTAAAGAAATAGTGAAATTTCTTCATTTAGAAAAAATCTTAGAAAAATATCCTCATGAAATTAGTTCTGGAGAAGCTCAAAGAGCCTCTTTAGCCAGATCTTTGTTATCAAATCCTGATTTGTTACTATTAGATGAACCTTTGTCGAATATAGATCAAAGTTTCAAAGAAGAAATACAGGTAAAGTTAAAGCAAATCTTAAAAGACTTAAAAATTACAACAATAATTGTTACTCACGACTCTTACGAAGCATTCTATTTAGGTAACAAATGTGGAATTATTTTAGACGGAGAACTCAAACAATTTGATGATCCCTATAATGTTTATCACTTCCCAAATTCTGTTGATGTAGTTAATTTTTTAAACAGAGGAATATTAATTCCAGCAAAAGTTACAGATGAAAATACTTTAGAAAATGATGATTTAGGTACAATTAAAGGTAATTTTACAAAACATTATCCAAAAGGATCTAAAGTCCAGTTATTGTTACAGCCTGAAGATTTAGAACATGATGATAAAAGTAATTTAAAATTAGAAGTGGTAGATAGAAAGTTCAGAGGAACAAATTTTATATACACTCTAAAAACCAGTAGTGATTTGTTAATTCCTGTTTTTGTTCATTCTCACCACGTTCATCAACATGAAATTGACGAAAAATTTGGGATTAAACGACCGATAAATATTGATCACATAGTTTGTTTTTAATAGAACCCAAATAAATGCTTACAAAAAAACAATTATTTACTAGAGGCATGTTGGATATTTCTCCACACATGTTGTCTGTGATCCCATTTGGAATAATTTGTGGAGCTATCGGTGTTGAATTGGGATTTGACCCATTATTAGTATATGCGATGTCTATTATTATTTTTGGTGGTGCATCACAAATTGTTTTTTTACAATTACTATCAGGTGGTGCGTCTGGATTGGTGGCAGCAACATCTGTCGGCGTTATTAATTCAAGACATCTTTTGTATGGAGCAGTTTTATCAGAGTACCTAGAAAAATTATCATTAATAAAAAAATTATTAATCTCTTATATTATTGTCGATCAAGGTTTTGCAGAATCTAATAAATTTTTTAAAAAAAACAAATCAGAGCAATACTTACACTATCATTTGATTGGTACAGGTTGCACGATGTGGGTTTGTTGGCAAATTGCTACATTGTCAGGGATTATTTTAGGTTCATTTGTTCCAGAGGAACTTGGATTAAAATTTGCAATACCACTTACGTTTATAGCTATCGTTATACAAGACTTAAAAAAAATTGATCACCTAATTGTAATGATTGTGTGTGGATTGAGTTCATTGTTATTTTATGATGCTCCATTTAGATCTTATATAATTATTTCACCTATACTTGCTTTGTTTGTTGCGGCTTTAATATTGAGGTTAAAAAAATAAAATGACTTGGTTATCAATTATTGTTGCAGGAATATTAACTTACTTTACTAGAATGACGATGGTAGCTCTAGTAAGTCGAGACATGTTGGGAGATAAAATAAAAGCTGTGTTAGCTTATGTTCCATCAGCCGTGTTTCCTGCAATAATATTTCCAGGAATTTTTATAAATGACTACGGTCAGTTCATTGAAATGAATGACCCTAAAATATTTGCTGCAATTGTTGCGGTAATTGTTGGTTATTTTTCAAGAAATATAATCGCAACTATTTTGTCTGGTTTAATTTCTTATTGGTTTTTGATATTTATCTAAAATGATCTTTAGACAAATATTCGATAGTGTTTCTAGTACTTATACTTATTTAATTGCATCTGGAAGGGGACGAGAAGCTTTAATAATAGACCCAGTCTTAGAAAAAGTTGATCAGTATATTAATTTGTTAAATCAATTAGATTTAAAATTAGTAAAGGTGATAGATACCCATATTCACGCAGATCATATCTCTGGAATTGCTGAACTAAGAGATAAAACTAATTGTGTAACTGTTATGGGTAACAAAACTCCTGCCGATGTAGTTGCAATGAGAGTATCAGATGAAGAGATAATCAAAATAGATGGAATTGATCTACAAGCTTTATACACTCCTGGCCATACTTCTGAGAGCTTTAGTTTTTTGATGGGTGATAGAGTGTTTACAGGAGATACATTATTAATTAGAGGTACTGGTAGAACAGATTTTCAAAACGGAGATCCTAAAGACTCTTATAATTCAATATTTAACAAACTATTAAAACTACCTGATCAAACTCTAGTTTATCCAGCACATGATTATAAAGGAGAAATGGTAAGTACTATTATAGAAGAAAGACAATTTAATCCAAGATTACAGGTAAAATCAGTAGAAGAGTACGTGGATATTATGAATAATTTAAATTTACCAGATCCCAAAATGATGGATGTTGCAGTTCCAAGTAATCTTAAGTTGGGCATTGATTTAAACCGTCAAAAAGTAAACAATGGAATTGAGCCAGAGGAGTTTAACAAGATTAAAAAAGAGGAGAATACAGTTCTGATAGATTTAAGAGAGCAAAATGAAATAGATAAAGAAGGTAAATTAGATAACAGTAATATAGTCCCATTTCCTTCCATGCATGATTATATTGAAAAAAATAAAGATAGCTTAAAAAATAAAAAAATTCTTTTTTACTGTGCTCATGGACACAGATCTACTTTGGCAGTTCAGATTTCTAAATCATATAATTTTGGTAACTGCTTTCACTTAATTGGTGGGCTAGAAAAATGGAAAAAAAAAGGATTAGAAATTAACTAATGACAGTATCAACTTTTCATTGGTCTTGTAAACATACTTGGAGAAGAAGTGCAAAGAATACAGCATGGTGTCTATTAGGTTGTGCCATCGGAGATTTTGGAACAATTTTATTTTTTCAACTTACACAAATTTCATTTCCAGTATTAGGAATAATGATTCTAGCAATAATAAACGGTTTAATTACAAGTATAATATTAGAAACAATAATTCTAATGAGACAAGGTTTTAAATTTAATAATGCTTTGAAGACAGCTTCTGGAATGAGTTTGATTTCAATGATTAGCATGGAAGTGATGATGAATTTGACTGACTTTGTTTTAACAGGTGGTGCCATTTTAACTTGGTGGGTTATTCCAATCATGCTGGTAGTAGGTTTTTTAACTCCATGGCCCTACAATTACTGGAGATTAAAAAAATACGGGATTAACTGTCATTAAATCTTAAATAAATCTTGTTTAAATAATAAAATAAAGACAAAGCTCTCAAAATCATAAATATCGTTAGTGATATCCATACCCCATGATTTGAAATGTAATTTGTAAGAACTAAAGAAATTAATAAATATAAAGAAACAGAAAAAAACATAGCATTTCTAATTTCTTTGGTTTGAGCGGCTCCAATAAAAATACCATCAAATTGATAACAAAAAGATGCAAAAAAAGGCAAGATAATCATCCAAATTGAATAATCTAAACTTAAAGATCTTATTAGATCAATATCAGACATTATATAAATCACATTCTTATGAATAAAATAATAAACAACAGAAATACCTAAGCCTGTAACTGAACTTAAAATAAAAGAATTTTTAACAATTGAACTGAATAAATTTTTATCTTTTTTACCCAATGAATAACCAATAATTCCTTCAGTTGAAAATGCGTAAGCGTCTAAAATGAATGCTGATAGAAAGACGAGATTAATTAATATTGCGTTAGCAGCTATATACTCTTCTCCAATTTTTGATCCAAGGTATGTGAACCACAAAAAAGAAAAAGTAAGTAATATAGTTCGAATAAAAATATTAAAATTAATATACGAGACTAGCGAACAGGTAGGTTGCCCTAGTAGT